>JAZFPV010000201.1:0-8050 GCA_036444795.1 Thermoplasmata archaeon | reverse complement strand
CCGAGCTTCATCGGACCCACGGGGAAATCCGAGACGTCCACGATGGGGGCGGCCGTGAGCAGCCCGGTAAACGTGTCGTTCACGTAGACGTGGTAATGGCCGTGATTGGGCTCGTTTGTGACATTCCCGATGGCGTCTCCGTCCAAGGTGAAGTTGGTCACGGAGATCTCCAACCGAACCCCCTCCGAGCTCACCGTCTGGCCCGCCTGGGGCGCCAGGATTTGGACCTCGGGGTTCCCCGTGACGGGACCCCCCAAGGCCAAGGCAGGAAGGGCGGCCACCGAAACAACGAGGACAAGCGCAACTAGTAAGACGTGATTCCCACTCCTCATCAAGCTCCCTGCGCGCGCACTCGAAATCACGCTATAATACGTTTTTCCCAACTCAGGCCAACCCAGGCGAGGACGCAGTCATCCCCACGCATCGGAAAAAGAACGGCCAAAATTCTTTATGCCCGACCCAGCCTTAGAGGGCAGCCAGTCGCATGAACGAACTGCTCCCGGACCTGGAGGACAGGCGCGACAACGCCAACGTGGAGGCCGATCGACATCGCCATCGACGGGATGAGCTCAACACCAAGACGAAGGGGTGGATCGAGAAGCGTGACACCCTCAACGCGCAGGTGCGGCAGCACATCGAGGAGGCGGCGGAGCACCGGACGGAGCGGGATTCACTCAATGAGGCGGTTCAGGGGGCCAAGACCGAGCGGGAGACGTGGAATCGCAAGGTCTCGGAATTGCTGGACGAGTCGAACCGGCTGCGACGCCGCAAGACGCCCCGGGGCGCCATTCCTTTGGAGAAACTGAAGCGCGATCTCCGGGGATTGGAGTTCCGGCAGCAGACCTCGGTCCTCGCGGTGGACAAGGAGAGGGACCTCATCGAACAGATCGCCCGCCTCCTCGCCGAGATCAAGGGACGCGAGAAGGTCCTGGAGGAGGACGAGGAGGTGCAGGCGCTCCAGGCGACCGTGAAGGACACGAAGGAGACGGCCGAGCACCATCACGAGGAGGTGACCCGCCTCGCGGACGAAGCCCAGGTCCACCACGACGCCATGGTGAGCCTGTATGAGCAGGCGGACGCGGCCCGGGGGGAGGCGGACAACGCGCAGGAGCAGTTCATCAAGACGAAGATGATGGCCGACAAGGAGCACCAGAGGCACATCGACTTCATCCACGAGGTCCGCGACTACGACAAGATCATCCACGGCATGCGGGCCAAGGCACGGCGTTCCCGGGGAGGGAAGGAGATCAGCACGAAGCAGGAGGCGGAGCAGATCTACGAGCGGTTCAAGAACGGAGAAAAGCTCAGCACGGAGGATCTGATGCTCCTCCAGAAGTCGGGCTACCTCTAATTCACCCACTCTCCGGAATCCTGCCCCGCCAGGAAATTGTTAAATAAGTCTACCGCCTAGCGCGCCAGGGGAGAGTGGGCCGGCTAGTTAGAGTGCATCCCATCCCTTCTGACAAGGCTGGCCCTCTCCCTGTTTTCTTGCGAGTCCTTGTCCCGCCCCTTGCGAGAGGCGGAGTTCGACCCCCGCGTCCTGCCGCGTCATCTTCAAATAGCCGCCCCTCCGATGGAACCCTCGGTCCATGGACAGCCTCGGCAAAGCTCTCAAGGACGTCCTCCGCAAGGTCGCCCGCGCCTCCCACGTCGACGACAAACTGGTGAAGGAAGTCGTCCGCGACCTCCAGCGCGCCCTCCTCCAGGCGGACGTACCCGTGGAGATGGCTCTGGAATTGAGCCGGACCGTGGAACGGCGGGCCCTGGCCGAAAAGCCCGCGGCCGGCATGAGCGGACGGGAACACGTCATCCGGATCATCTACGAAGAACTCGTGTCCATCCTGGGCCAGCCACGGGACCTCAAGCTGGGACCGCAGCGCGTCCTCATGGTGGGCCTCTATGGGCAAGGCAAGACCACCACGGCCGCCAAGCTCGGCAAGTGGTTCCAACGGAAGGGCCTCCGCGTCGGTCTCATCCAGGCCGACACCCACCGCCCCGCCGCCTACGACCAGCTGAAACAGCTCTCCGAACAGCTGGGGGCGCCCTTCTACGGAGAATCGAAGGCGAAGGACGCCGTCAAGGTGGCTCGCTCGGGTCTCAAGAAGCTCGCGGACCAGGACGTCCTCATCGTGGACTCCAGCGGCCGTCATGCCCTCGAGGACGATCTCATCCGGGAGATCAAGGCCCTCGCCAAGGCGGTGAAGCCAAACGAGAAGGTCCTCATCCTCGATGCGTCAACCGGACAGCAGGCGGGTCCCCAGGCCAAGGCCTTTCACGAGGCGGTCGGCGTCACCGCGGTGATCATCACAAAGCTCGACGGGACCGCCAAGGGCGGCGGCGCCCTGGGGGCCGTCGCGGAGACCGGGGCGTCCATCTCCTTCGTGGGCGTCGGAGAGAAGATCGAAGACCTGGAGAAGTTTGAGCCGCCCCGATACATCTCGCGCCTCCTCGGCATGGGGGACCTGGAGACCCTCCTCGAGCGGGCCCAGGAGGCCCTGGACCAGGAGTCCATGGAGGAGACGGCGAAGAAGCTCCTCTCGGGCCGTTTCACGCTCAAGGATATGTACGACCAGATGGAAGCCCTCGCCAAGATGGGGCCCCTGTCCAAGATCTTTGGCATGTTGCCCGGCGCGGCGGGGGCGATGTCGGAGGAGCAGCTCGAGGAGACCCAGGACCGCCTTCGCCGCTTCCGCTTCATCATGGACTCGATGACCGAGGAGGAGCAGGAGAACCCGAAGCTGCTCAAGTCCTCCCGCATCCTCCGCATCGCCCGAGGGAGCGGCACGAACCCGAAGGAGGTGAAGGAGCTGGTGAAGTACTACAACACCTCCCGCAAGGCCATCCGGGGCCTCGCGGGCAATCGAAAGATGCGGCGGCAGCTGCTGAAGCAGCTTCAGTCGGGCGGCTTCGACTTGGGCGGCCTCGGAGGGTAGCGGGCAAACCCTTTAACGCCCCTGCCAGTTGCGGACCACCGGAAGCGGATGTTGGAGGAAGGGCGAGAGGAGGGGACTCCACTCCGAAGGCGCGTCCTCAACTTCCTCTCCCGGCGGCCCGTCATCGCGGGGTGGTACGGCGGGGTCCTCATCTACTTCGTCCTTCTCGTCCTGCTCCCCACCCTCTTCGTCCTGACCTTCGTCTTCACCGGCTTCCCCGACATCCTGAGCCTTCTCCGGATCCAGCCGGGGGTCCTGGGCCAGATCGGCGGTGCGGTTCTCCTCTCCTACCAGGTGGCCATCGTCGTCACCCTCGTGGACCTGGTCTTCGGACTCCCCCTCGCTTGGTTCCTCGTGAGACGACGGGTCCCCGGGAAGAGCTTCGTGAACACGCTGATCGACCTGCCGTTGGCCGTTCCGACGGCCGGCTTGGGCTTCTCCGTGGCCCTCTTCTGGGGGGTGACCCCTTTCCTCATGGCGGCCGACAAACCCTTCGGCGCCCTCGGTCTCGTCTCGACTGGGTTCGTCATCCTCATCCTCCTTCACTTCACGACCACCTTCCCGTACATGGTCCGCTCCCTGGCCGCCATCCTGGAGGAGATCGACATCGAGTACGAGACGGCCGCCCGGACCGCCGGAGCGAGCCGACTCACGGCCGCCCGAACCGTGACGCTCCCCCTCTTCCGATCGGGAATCGCCACCGGGGCCATCCTCGTCCTGGCCAAGGCGCTGAGCGACACGGGGGGCGTCGTGGCGGCCCTGACCACGATCGGGAGGTTCCGGGCCGACACGGCGACCTGCACGGCATCGGGCGATCTCAACGGCACGGCCCTCATTGCCGCCTGGAGCTCCCTTTCGAGAGCCGCCGAATGCATGAGTGTCGCCCCGGAACTCACCGCCGGCCTCGCCCTGGTGGCGGTCGTCATGATCCTCTCCGCCCTCGGCCTCCTGGCCTTGGTGAAAGTGCTCTCCACAAGGGCCCACATTCCCCTTCGGAGAATCTTCCCGATCTGGGAACGGCGTCTGAGCCGCGGCGCGGTCCCGAAGGCCCGGGACCTGTCCTCCTTCGCCTTCCTGATCCTGGCCGTCCTCATCCCTTCCTTCTTCCTCATCGGCTTCCTCGTCATCACATCCCCCCAGCCGACGGACTTCGGCGTGTTCTACCTCAGCATCGCCCTCTCCTTCCTCATCGCGGGGATAGCGACGGCCATCGACCTCGTCCTCGGGATCCCCATGGCCCTTCTCATCGTCCGCCGGGGCTCCCCTCGTGTCAAGCGCATCCTGGACGTCCTCGTGAGCGTCCCCTACGTGGTGCCGAGCGCCGCCCTGGGCATTTCCCTGACCCTCTTCTTCACGACGCAACGCCTGGTGCCCGTGCCGAGTCTGCTCTTCCTGGTCATCCTCGCCCACGTCGCCTTCACGTTCCCCTTTATCGTCCGGAACGTCGTGGGCGCCCTGGAGGGTCTGGACCCCGCCCTGGAGGAGACGGCACGGAGCCTCGGGGCGAAGCCCCTGCAGGGCTTCCGCCGCGTCACCTTCCCCGTGATCAAACCGGCCATCTTGGCCGGGGCCATCATGGCCTTCACCCGGAGCGTCGGGGAGACCGGCGCCACCCTGGCCGTCGCGGGGACCGCGCTCGTCACGGCCCCCGTGTTCATCGTGAGCCTCCTTGATCCGGCGAATCCCAACTACTACGCCGCCGCCCTCGCGACCGTGATCCTCATGGCGGTCTCGGCCACGGCGATGCTCCTCATGCGGTACCTGACCTGGAGGGCGCGGTGATGCCACGCCTGGAGCTTCAGGGCATCCGCAAGACCTTCCGGGACCTCGTGGCCCTCGAGGAGGTGAACCTGGAGGTGGAGGACGGGGAGTACCTCGTCATCCTCGGACCCACGGGGGCCGGCAAGACCACCCTCCTCCGGGTCATCGCCGGGCTCCTTCGCCCCGACCGAGGCCATGTGTCCCTCGACGGTCGCTCCCTGGACCGCATCCCCCCGGAAGAGCGGGGCATCGCCTACCTGCCCCAGACCTACTCCCTGTTCAACCATCTCACCGTCTGGGAGAACGCGACCTTCGGCCCGAGCGTTCGGGGATGGCCCCCCGACCGCATCGAAACCGTCGGACGGGAAATGCTGGACATGGTGCGCCTCTTCGAACGCCGCGCCTCCTACCCCCGGGAACTCAGCGGGGGGATGCAGCAACGAGCCGCCCTCTCGCGCGCCCTGGCGACCAATGCGGGGGTTCTCCTCCTCGACGAGCCCCTTCGGGCCCTCGACGCCCGCCTGCGCATCGAGCTCCGTCAGGAGCTGAAGGATCTGGCCACGCAGCTGGGCATCACCACCCTGCATGTGACCCACGACCAGGAGGAGGCTCTGAGCGTGGCGGATCGCATCCTCGTTCTTCGCAAGGGTCGCGTGCGCCAGCACGACCGACCCCGGACCGTGTACGAGGAGGGGGCGGATCCGTTCGTCACCCATTTCGTGGGGGAGGCCAACTTCTTCGAAGGGACGGTCGTGGAGCGGAGGGAAGAGACCACCACCGTTCACCTCCGAAACGGCCGCCGCCTGGCCGTGGATCGCGTCGACGGAGACGTGGGGGAGGTCGTCGTGGTGGGCGTCAAGATTGACCGGTGTGCTCTCTCCCCGAACGGAGACGGGGAGAACGCCCTCCCCGCGGTCGTGCAACGCATCCTGTTCGGGGGCAAGCGGACGACCTTGGAGGTCGCGCTGGAGGGGCTGGATGAGGCGAAGGTGAAACTGTCCTCCGTCGAGGCCGCGGCGTTCCGGGAAGGACAGCGCGTCACCTTCTCGTTCCCGCCGGGCTACGGCCGCCTCTACCCGCTCCCGCCGGGGGGACTGGCCCCGGCCCTGGAGGTGGACTGATGCCCCGGATTGAGCTACGCCAGGTCACGAAGCGGTTCGGGGACATCCTCGCCGTCGACCGCATCGACCTGGAGGTCGCGGCCGGCGAGTACCTGGCCATTCTCGGTCCCAGCGGCTGCGGCAAGACCACCCTCATCAAGATCATCGCCGGCATCTGGCCTCCCACCTCCGGGCAGGTCCTGGTCGACGGGCGCGACGTCCTTCCCATTGCCCTGGAGGATCGGGAGCTGGGCTACGTCTTCCAGAACATCGTCCTCTTCCCCCACCTGACCGTGAAGCAGAACGCCACGTACGGCCCCTGGGTGCGGGGTCGGTCTCCCGAGGAGACGGCACGCGTGGGGCGGGAGGTACTGGAGCTCGTGGGCCTCCTGGACGAGGCGGGGTTCTTCCCGGGAGAGCTCAGCGGGGGGGCCCAGCAGAAGGCGGCCCTGGCCCGGGCCCTGGCCAACCGGGCCGACCTCCTCATCCTGGACGAGCCCCTGTCCGCGCTGGACTCACGCGTCCGGGTGGACCTGCGCTACCAGCTCCGGCGTCTGGTGAAGGAACTCGGCCTCACGGCCGTCCACGTGACCCACGACCAAGAGGAGGCCCTGAGCGTCGCCGACCGGGTCGTGGTCATGCGGGCGGGCCGCATCGTCGAGGACGGGGCCCCACGCCAGCTCTACGAGGCACCGAAGGAGATCTTCACCTCCAACTTCGTGGGGGAGAACAACTTCCTGGAAGGCGTGGTGACCCGGAAACGGGACGGGCTGATGCAGGTCGCCCTGCGGGGCGAGCAGTTCCTCTGGGTGCCGGACGGCGGGTACGCGACGGGGGACGCCGTGGTGGTCGCCTGGCGGCCCGAGTACCTCGACCTGGGTCACGACCCTACCGCCACGAACACCCTGCCGGGACGGGTGGAGGGGGAGATCTTCCTGGGGTCCGAACTCCGCTACGTCGTCCGCCTGGCCACCGGGGACCGAATCTTCGTGGACCTGCCCCTCACGCATGAAAGGTTTAAGGTATCGGAGGATGCTATCGTGGAATTCCATCCCGACAAAATGCTCCTCTACCCGAGACCGTACGAGGGCCTGCGGGAGGCGCTGAAGCTTGAATGAGAAACCGCTCACCGGGTGGCTCCTCCGACGGCGGGAGTCCGTCGCGGCGAAGCAGGTGCGGGAGCACCTCACGAAGGTCCTGGACTCCACGCAGGACCTGGACACCGCCCTGGGCCACTGCCTTCGGGACGACCGGACCCGCATCCGCCAGGCCCTGGCCCGGTTGGACATGAACGAGAAGGCGGCCGACAACCTGGAGGTGGACCTCTTCCGGACCCTGGCCCGGGGGGACCTCGAGCCGAAACAGCGGGAGGACCTCCTCCTCCTCGTGCGTCGGGTCGACGACATCTCCGACTACGTGAAGCAGGCGGGACTGAACCTGCAGCTCCTCTTGGAGTGGCAACGCCGCGTCCCCCAGCCCTTCTGGGTGGGGCTGAAGGAGATGTCGAAGGACCTGGTGGACACGACCCGGGCGCTGAAGGGCGCGGTGGACGCCTTCGGCCAGGAGGAGAAGGTCGTCCTGGACCGACGGGAGGAAGTCAACCGGCTGGAGCACAAGATCGACGGGGAGTACTTTGAGCTCAAGCGGAAGCTGATCCGCTCCTCCCCCGACCCCCGCGCCATGGCCCTCCTCATGGACATCGTGAACGCGATCGAAGCGGCGGCGGACACCGCCAAGGAAGCGGCGGACCAGCTCCTGATTCTGGTCCTGGGAGGGAGGTGAGGGAGTGCCCCGGCAGGAGGAGCCGGGATTCTTCGACCTCCTTCAGGAGGAGGCGAGCATCGCCGAGGCGATGGCGGAGGCCCTGCAGGACCTCATGGGGGAGTTCCGGGACCTGGCCGGCCGGCGGGCGATGATGGAGGACCTGGAGCACAAGGCGGACACCATCGTCCACGCGCTCCACGAGGCGCTCAACGACACCTTCGTGACCCCCATCGAGCGCGAGGACCTACGCGGATTGGCCAGCCGGCTGGACGACGTCATCGACATGCTGTATGCCACGATCCGCCGCCTGAATCTCTACCGGGTGGAGGCGGCCGATGACCCCATGCGGCGGCTGGCGGACATCATCGTGGCGTCCACGGGGAAGCTGCGGGAGGCGTTGGACAAGGTGGAGGACCCCGCCCAGGGAGCAGAGGTGGAGCAGCTCGCCGTGGAGGTGAATGACCTGGAGAACCAGGCGGACGAGGTGATGAA
>JAZFPV010000200.1:0-5861 GCA_036444795.1 Thermoplasmata archaeon | reverse complement strand
GAATGGCGAAGATTTCCTCTCCCTGGAACGACGTCCGGAAGTCCAACCCGCTGTCGAGGAGCGCAAAGCCCGCGAAGAAAAAGACACCGGCCAGGACGAACAACACATGATATCTACGCAGCAACGCTCCTCCTCCCCAACGCACCCCGCCCCTCGGGAGGAGAGAACGCGACGGACGGGATTAAAGGCTATCGCCGTTTCCGCATGTTGAGAACACGCCTCGGCCCACGACCTGGAGCGGGGACTCAGGCATCGGCGGTCAGCAGGTACCCGGGCCCGACCCTCTCGTGGGTGATCCCACGGAAACCGTGCTCTTCGAGCTTCGATCGGAGCTGGTCCGGGGTGTAGAAGATGGACTGGTCGCCCCCGAAGGTCCTCTCGAAGGCATGGGCCCGTCTGCCCTGTCCGCGACTCGGGTCGAACTCCTCCACCACGAGGCGCCCCCCCGCCCTCAGGACGCGGTGAATCTCCTCCAGCGCGCCGTCCGGCATTCGGACGTGGTGGAACGACACGATGGCGGTCGTCCGATCGAAGTGGCCGTCGGGGAAGGGAATCTCCTCGGCCTGGGCGGACACGAAGCGAAGGGTCGGTCTTCGTTGCTGGCCGTAGCGCACCTTCGCGTCGTGGGGCTCGAGAACCACAATCTCCTCCGCCCCCTGTCCGAACACCGCCGTGTACGCCCCCGTCCCCCCGCCGATGTCGAGGAGGCGGGAGCCGGGTTCGATGGCCAAGGCCCGGCGGAGGTACGGAAGGTCCTCCCGGTGGGCCCGGACGCTCAGCCAGTCCTGAACCCGGAACACCCCCGCCCGCAGCGTCACGCTAGAGCCTTCAGTCCACTCCGCCTTCCCGGTGATCGTGGAGCTCCAGGACATTTCCGAAGGGGTCCCAGACGACCCCGTGATGGGCGTCCCCGGGCTCGACGCGCTCCCCCTCGGCCTCGAGCATGTCCGCGGCTCTCTCGAAGTCGTCGACGTGGAGGGAGAACGGGGTCGCGGTTCCCTCCTCGCCGAGGGCGACAGGCGTCACGCTCTCCTGCCTGTAGAGGGTGAACTGCCCTCCGGGGACCGTCACGACCGTCCATATGGGATCCACCTTCCCTACCACCTGGAAGCCCAGCAAGTCGCGGTAGAAGGCGAGCGCGCGATCCATGTCCTCGACCCCCACGAGAATGTGTCCGATGTCGCGCACGAGGCCTGCCATAAGGAGGCGCATGAACGGAGGCGGGTATAACGATACTCCCGGTCACAGGCGGCGTGCGATCCGAACGAAGAGCCCTGGCATGGCCCCGTAGGGGATCTCGGGCGCGGCATCCAAAGCCGCGCGCAACTGCACCCCAGCCACCGCGACCCACAGCGCCCCCTCGATGGCGGCCCGCGCTCCCATCTCCTGCAGCTTCGGCGAGGCGGTTGCGTCCCAATCCTTTCCGAGGCCGTGCACCGCCATGAGTTGGCGGCGGAGTCCTTCCGAGGGGGAGAGCCCCTTCTCGCCGAGGACCTTGGCCAGCTCACCCACGTACGTCCCAAAGGTGATCTCCCCGCCCTCCCATTGCTCGACCAGGGGGAAGCAGCCCGCGTTGGCGCAGACGCCGATGCTCACGCTCTCGGCCGCCTGATTCGCCTGGGCCGCGGCCTTCGCGAATTCGCCCTCTCGCAGGAGCTCCGTCGCCGCGGTCAACGTGTAGGTGTGATCCAGGAGTTCAAAGAGCATCTCCCCGGAGCGGTTCCGCCCCCAATCTTTGGTCAGGGCCTTCGTGTTGTCCTCGAGGGTCCCTTCGGCCCCGAGAAAGGCGTCCAGTTCTCCGGCCTGCTGTTGAAGACTCTTCTGCAGCCGGTCTTCGTCCCCCTCCCAACCCGGCGTCCAGAGGAAGTTATGGAGCTCGTGTACATCCTGGCCCATCTGCGCTTCGAGATGCGAGAAATCGTCCATGGCCTCACCCGCGCTTCAGGGACGGCCGGTACGGAAATAAAGGGTACGGTCGGCTCCGTTCGCGGACGGTCCATCCGGAAATCTTCTAAGGGTGGGACCCCATTGGAGACTGTCCATGGGCCTTATGGATCACTTCGACCAGCAGCCGCTGCCGAAGCGGTGGCAGGAAGAGTCCACCCACTGGCAGGACACGTACTTCCAGGAACTGTCGGAGGTCCAGGACGAGGCGCAGTGGAACCGTTTCTACCCCGAGCGGCCCGTCACCACGCTCGCGGTCATCCAGGCCCGCCCGGACAGCTTCGGGACCTACGCCTCCAAGGCGCTCGCCGCGGTCCCCGAGACGTCGGTCCTGACCCATCGCGTCAACCGCGCGGAGGACCTCAACGACGAGCAGTTCCACATCGCCCTCAAGATCATCCAGGCCCAGGCCTCCACAGAGCTGGGCAGCATCCAGCAGCACCGGATGGTCTACGCGAAGCTCGACAACGGCAGCCTCACGGGCGTCGATCGGGAGATCGTCGAGGGGATTCATCGGACGGACGGGTACAGCGACACGTACCCAGGCACGTTGGAGGTCCTGAGCTTCTCCGCCAAGCGGGTGTGCGTGGAGGAGCTTCGTCACCACTATCAGATGGCCGGCGTCCTGACCCTGGATCCCACCTGGGACCAGCGCGACGGCCGACGTTACGCCACGGAGGCCCTCGAGGAGCTCTTCGCCATGAAGCCCGGGGAGCACATCCTGGACGCTTTCAACCTGCCCTTCCTTAGCCTGCTGGACGAGGCGGTCTTCATGGCCCTGATCGACCGCGTGGGCAAGTATCAGCTGGAGATGCAGCACCACTTCCTCTACGCCCCCATGGCCCTCTCCATGCCCTTCATGCGGTTCATCGAGGAGTCCTATCACCTCGCGGCGGGGGAGCGGCTGACGAAGGCCATTGCCGTGGCCGGCACCCTCGACGGGGGCAATTTCGGGATCGAGGACCTTCAGCACACGATCAACGCCTGGTATCCTCGTGGCCTGGAGATGTTCGGGAGCGAGCTCAGCGGCCAGCAGGTCAAGGGGGTCTTCAAGACCCTCCTCAACGCGGAGGCCCAAGCTATCTTCACGCGAGAGGTCGAGGGGAAGGTGCAGGACATCAACCGGACGGTCATCATGGCCAAGACCGGCATGGACCGGACCCGGGCGTCCCAGATTCTCAAACGTATCCAGAAGACCGGCGAGACGGTGCAAGGGCTCGGACCGGCCGACCTGGTGCGTCTGCCCGACCGACGCTTCTTCCGCTTCCGCGGGCTCACGGAGTTTGCCGACCACCGGGAGCGAGACCCTGAGACGGGTCGCCTCGGGTACGTCTACCTGCCGTACGACCTGGACGGCCAGCTGATGGCGGATGGCGGGAAGCCGGTGCCCCGGGAAACGTACGTGGAATACCTGCGTACGGTCCTCCCCGACCGGTATCTGAACTGCCCTCACTGGGAGGACATGAAGACGAAGTTCCTCCTCAACCCCCGCTGGCAGGACTCGGACCCGTCGTTTTCGACGTAGAGGCCTCCGTATCGAGGAAGGCACGCAGGGAGGGTTGGTTCCCGCGCGGTGTGGTGGGCTTCGGGGCTCGGGGCCGCTGGACTCGGAAGGAGACCCCGCGCGCCTCACATTCCTCCGCCAGCTCCTGGAGGAGCGCTCGCATGTATTCATGATCCGAGATGCGCTCGAGATCCTCCTGCAAGGGGGAGCCCTGAATCCGCGCCCGGATGGCCTCGCGAACCCCCCAACGCGTGTCGAGGATCCGGCTGAAGGCCTTTCGCACGCCCAGGGCGGCGAACGCTTCCGCCATTTTCGAGGCGGTCCATCCGTCCGTGGGAGGGTAGGCGGGTGCGAAACCGATCCCGGTGCGGACACCCGCGTCCGCGAGCGTGCGTAAACAGCGGAGCCGGGCGGGGATGGACGGGGCCCAGGGTTCCAGCAGCGCGCGTGCCCGGTCGTCCATCGTCGGAATCGACAGGTTCACTTCCACTTCCCCGAAACGACGAAACAGGTCGAGATCTCGTGTCACGAGAGGGGCCCGCGTGAGTATCGATACAGGCCAATCTGCCCGCAGGAGGACCTTCAGAGATTGTCGCGTAATGTGGTACTTCCCTTCGACGTATTGGTAGGGGTCCGTCGCGGTCGAGATCGCAACGAGTCCCCGGGGGAGCTTCCGAACGTCCCGGGCGAGTGCCGTCGCCGCGTTCCGTTTCACGATGACAGACTGGCCCCACTCTCCCCGGTCGACCCGAAGAAGGCGGGGCGAATAGCAGAAGACACAACCGTGGTAACAGCCCACGTAGGGGTTGAAAGAATAATCGAGCCACGGGAGGGGGTCCCGCCGCAGGGCCTGTTTCACGTGAACCTCCCGGATGGTGAACGAGCTCCTTGGTGAGGGGACGTAGATCCCCCGGAGTTCCTCCATGGCGATCGATAGAGGCCCCGGGGGTATCCGGCTTCTCGTGGGAGGTCTCCGAAACTAATGGCCCACGGGATAGACCTTTAGGGGCCGACCTGGATTCACCACGGGATTCCTATGTCTCCGATCGGCGTCCTTGGATCCATTGGGAACACACCGTTGATCGAACTTCCGCATCTAACCGCGGAAGGCGATGCCGAGATCTGGGCGAAGTGGGAAGGGGCGAATCCGACCGGGAGCATGAAGGACCGGATGGCCCTCTCCATGGTGGAAGGAGCGGAACGGCGAGGTGATCTGTCGCCCGGTGGACGGGTGGTCGAGTACACCGGAGGAAGCACGGGGGGCTCCTTGGCCATGGTCTGTGCGGCCAAGGGATACCGTGCCCACCTCGTCTCCTCGGACGCCTTCGCGGAGGAGAAGCTGAAAACGATGAGGGCGTTCGGCGCCACCCTCGACATCATCCCGAGCGAGAGCCGCCAGATCACCCCGGCCCTCATTCAGGCCCTGATCGATCGAGCCAGGGAGCTCGCCGAGGAACCGGAGACCTTCTGGACGGACCAGTTCAACAACCCGGACAACCGCCGTGCCTACCACGCGATGGCGGAGGAGATCGTCCGCGACCTGCCGGGGGAGATCGATGCCTTCGTCATGGCGGCGGGCACGGGGGGTTGCTTCTCGGGCAACGCCGAGATCTTCAAGGAAGGAGCGAACCCCCCCAAGTGCGTCGCCGTGGAGCCCGAGACCCACCAGAACCTCTCGGGCGGGCCCGTGGGAGCCCATCGCATCGAGGGCATCGGGCCGGGCTTCGTTCCCAAGATCATGCGCATGGACCTGGTGGACGAGGTCCTCTCGGTGTCGAACGAGGATGCCAACGAGACGGCGCGGATGCTGGCCACCAAGGAGGGCGTGTTCGGGGGCATCTCCTCCGGAGCCAACGTCTTCGCTGCGCAGGAGGTGGCCCGGGAGCTCGGTCCGGGGCACCGCGTCGTGACGGTCATCGTCGATTCGGGTCTCAAGTACCTGGGCCAGGAGTTGTTCTTCTAGGACCCGGACCCCGGCGAACTTAAGCGGCCGGCCCACTTCCTCGGCCCATGGAGGGGAGGTCCCTCGACCTGGACGCCCTCATGTCGCTCCCGACCATCTTTTGGGGGCGCCCCTCCCCGGATGGAGCCCACGTGGCCCTCGTCGTCCATCGGCTCCACCCCGCGTTGGACGTGTTCGACCTGCCCCTGGACGGTTCGGGGCGCCTGGAGGCCCTCACCGATACATCCGAGCGGACCGTCCTCAAGGGATGGGCCCCCGATTCCCGTTCCGTTCTCGTGGCCGAGGATCGGGGCGGGAACGAGCGTCAAACGATCTATCGTGTCTTTCTGGACGACCCGGGGCGGTTCCATCCCTTGACCGAAGAGGCGCCCGAGTTCTACCTCCGCGGCGGCGAGTTCACCCCCCCGCGCCGACGCCCTGGTCTACGCGGTCAACTTCGACTGGAGGGAG
>JAZFPV010000199.1:0-3307 GCA_036444795.1 Thermoplasmata archaeon | reverse complement strand
CGGGGCGATTGTCCACGAGGGCCTTCCGGGCCCGGATGACCGACTTCGCCTCCCGGGCGTTGTCGGCGTACCCGAGCATGTCACGTAGGATGATGGTCAGGGGGATGCATCGATGGCGGGGATGGGGGCCCGGGGAGGGACGGACGGCCCATGTTCCCGTCTTCCGCGGGATGGTCCAAGCCCGAGGGGCCGCGAGGCGCTTGATCCGGGTCATGGGCCGCCTCCGACTCGCTCGATCAGGCGCCGTCGCCAGGGGTCGGTCATGTCCAGGCGGGTGATCATGAGATTGGAGGGATGGACCGGACGGCCTACTTCCGTGCCGTCCGCCTTGGCGACCGTGATTCCCTCCACGTAGACACGGTAGTGCCTGCGGTCCACGCGGGTCACCTTCCCCTCCTCGCCCCGGTGGCCGCCACGCATGACCCGGACGGCGTCCCCCTGCCGCAGGGGGAGCGAGCGCGGGTAGCGGACCTTCGTGTCCTCGAGATACCTGGGGCCCAGGTGGGCGCGGACGCGGCGGCCGCGTAGATGGAGGGGACTGCGGTGCATCCGGCGTCGCTGCTTCCGGGGCTGTCGGCTTGCCATCTTCTTTCTCCTAGACAATAATGGAGGCCGTGGCCGCAATCCGGGGCCAGCGTTCGGCCGCCTCCCGGGCTACAGGACCTTTGATGTCGGACCCGCGTGTCTCCCCGGTCTCCGTCGTGAGAACGCAGGCGTTGTCCTCGAACTGGACCATGAGGCCGTCCGGCCGGCGGAAGGGACGTCGCTGCCGCACGACCACCGCGTTCACGACCTGCTTGCGCATCTCGGGGCTTCCTTTCTTCACGCTGCCTACGAAGATGTCCCCCAGGGCGGCGGCCGGATATCGGCGGGCGACCCCCTTGTAGTGCAGGACCGAGATGAGCTCCACCTGCTTGGCACCGGTGTTGTCGATGCAATCCAGGCGCGCGCCTCGCGGGAGGCCACGGGTCTGTCGTCCCGGAAGTCCTTTCACCTTCAGGCCTCCTGCCGGGTCAACACGACGAACGCGACGGTTTTTGCGAGGGGGCGGCACTCCCCGAGGAGGACCCAATCCCCCACATCAACGTCCAAACAGCCGGGGACGTGGGCCTGGTAGCGGGAACTCCGCTTCTCCAAGCGGTCGTATTTGGGAATCTTGCGGACGTAGTCCCGTCGGACGGTCACGGTTCGGGCCATCTTATCGGAAACCACCCTCCCTTCGAGGAGCGAGCCCCGAACCTTTAGGAATCCGTGAAAGGGGCAATTGGGGTCGTCGCAAACCCGCTCCGGGGCCGGGACGTTGAGACCGATGTCTTTCGCCTTCTGTGCCACGTCGTCACCTCGTCTTCTTCACTCGGTCTTCGGGTCGGTATCGTAACCGATCCCCGGGCACGATGACGCCCTCGCCTAGGGCGAAACGAAAGGTGTTCCCTGCCTTGGGAATCCGCACCTCCGTCCCGTTCGACTCCAGGAGGAAGGTGTTGTAGGTTTCATCTACCACCCGACCCGCCACTCCGCGTTGGCTCGGGTCGGTGGCCTCTACCACCTCCACATCCAGGCCGATGAGCTCGTGCTTGACCAGGTCCTTTCTTCTCCGATCGTTCACCTCACGTAATCTCCACGTGATACCCCAGTTCCTGGAGCGTCTGTTCAACCTTCCTGCGGTGTTCGCCCTGCAGCTCGATGCGTCCCTTCTTGACGGTGCCGCCTGCGGCAACCGCCTTCTTGAGTGTATGAGCCAAGTCGACCAGATCCACGTCTCCGGCGTCGAGGCCCTCGACGATGGTCATGATCTTGCCGTACCGTCGCCGGTCGCTTGTAATGCGGATTCGTTGGGTCTCCTTGGCGATCTCCTCACAGATGCAGATCTCGTCAGGCAGCCCGCATGTCGCGCAGATCGCCATCTAGACTCGTTCCTCCTCAGTGGTTTCCATCACGGTTTCCTTCACTCCTATCGATCCTTCCTGTTCAGCAAGGACAGTGAGCAGTCGGGAGATGTTTCGCCGGAGGGCCCGGATCTTCCCCGGGCTGGGAGGGGCACCCCCCATGGCGGCCACCCCACGCTCATGCATGAGTTCGTCCCGGAGGTCCTTCAACTGGGAGCGGCGCTCCTTCGAGTCCATCTCCCGAATTTCCTTCGCCCTGAGGAGGGCCATCTACTTCGCCTCCTTCCCCTTCTGCGCCGCGGCGGCTCCCTTCTTGCCGGCAGAGGTCTTCTTCGACGCCTTCGCCTTCGTAGGCTTCTTCGCGGAGACTTTCTTCCTGGCGGGCTTCTTCGGCGAAATCTTGGGCTTCTTCGTTTCGGGGGGCGTGGCGGGCTTTTCCTCCGCCTTCGGGCTGGAGGGCTTTTCCTCCCCCTTCGGGCTGGCGTCCTCGACGGTCACGTCCTCGGGTGCCATCTCCGTGGACTCGGCGACGGGCTCGGGCCCGGGCGGTTCCTCGGGGGCAGGGGAGGTCTCCACCTCCACCTTCGGCTCGGGGGTCGGGGGTTCCACGTCGGTCGGCGCTTCAGCCGCAGGTTCCTGCATATCGGGGGCGGTCTCGGTAAGAGGCTCAGTAGGAGGCTCGGTCGGCGGGACCATCTCGGCCGCGGGAGCCTCGGCGGGCGCCTTCGGGGGCACGACATCAATCTCGTCGGGCAGCTTCGCGTTGGGGTCGGTAATCCACACCGTGACCCCGAGGCTTCCTCGTTTCAGGTGGGACGTGGCGAAGCCTTGGTCGACCCAGAGGTTCTTGGGCTCTCCGTTGTACTTGATATGGCCCGCCTTGAACTTCTCGGTACGGTGCCGCTGGCTCGTGAGCTTGCCCGAGAGGCGAATGAGGGCTCCCCTGGCTCCGGACGCCATGATCCGGCGCAGGGTGGAGTGACCCGCTCGGCGGAAGTGCCATCCTCGCTCGAGGGCACTGGCAAGCTTTTCCGCCATGATCTGTGCGTTGAGGGCGGGATTGCGAACCTCCTCGACCTCAATCTGGGGGTTGTCCAGGTCGAAACTCCGATCGATGTTGGCCGTGAGCGCCTTGATGCTCGCGCCCCGTCGGCCGATGACGATCCCGGGCCTCTCGGCGAAGAGGGTGATTCGGGTTCCCATCGGCGTCCGTTGGATGTCCAGCCCGCCGAAGCCGGCTCGTGCCGTCTCCCGCATGACGTACTCCTTCAGGAGGACCCGCTTGAGGTTGACCGCGACGATCTTCCGCTCGGATGCCACTACTCCCCCTCCCTTAGGATGATTTCGACGTTCGTCATTTCCTTCACCCACGGGGCGCTCCGCCCGAACGCCCGGGGCCGGTAGGACTTCACCGGGCGGCC
>JAZFPV010000198.1:0-8482 GCA_036444795.1 Thermoplasmata archaeon | reverse complement strand
CGTGACATGCTCGGGTACGCCGACAACGCCCGGGAGGCGAAGTCGGTCATCCGGGCCCGGAAGGCCCTCGTGGACAATCGCCCCGTCCGGGACCCAGGCTTCCCCTTGGGCCTCATGGACACCCTGTCCCTCCCCGCCGTCGGGGAACACTATCGGGTCCTCCTCGACACCCACGGTCGCTTCGTGCTGGTGCCGATCCAAGAGGCGGACGCAGGATGGAAGCTTGCGCGCATCGAGAACAAGACCGTCGTCCGGGGCGGCCGCATCCAGTTCAACCTCTCTGACGGCCGCAATCTGTACGCGGAGAACGGCTACAAGACCCGGGACACGCTCAAGATCGCCGTGCCTTCGCAGGAGGTCCAAGAGGTGCTCCCTTTCAAGAAGGGTGGCGTGGCCCTCCTCATCGGGGGGAAACACGTCGGGCAGACGGGTCATGTCGAGGAGGTCGTCATCGAACGCAGTTCCCGCCCCAACCAGGTCCACTTCAAGGAGGGCTTCACCAGCATCGTGGACTACGCCTTCGTGGTAGGGAAGCAGAAACCCGTGGTGCCCCTCCCCGAGAGCATGGAGGCCTGAGCGCCATGAACTCGATGCGTGAGGTCCAGGTCGAGAAGGTCGTGATCAACATCGGCGTCGGCGAGGCGGGCGACAAGCTGCTACGCGCCCAGAAGGTGCTGGAAAGCCTGACCGGCCAAAAGGCGATCCAGACCCTCTCGAAGACCACGAACCGCGACTTCGGCATCCGAGAGGGCATGCCCATCGGAGCCAAGGTGACCCTCCGACACGAGCGGGCCGATAAGTTCCTTCGCGAGGCCTTCTACGCCCGCAACAACGTCCTGTTCCGGTACAACTTCGACCGCCAGGGCAACTTTTCCTTTGGCGTGGCCGATTACACGGAGTTCAAGGGGGTGAAGTACGACCCCGATATCGGGCTCTTCGGTATGGACGTCAGCGTGACCCTCCGGCGGCCGGGGTACCGGGTGGCCCGTCGCCGGATTCGCAGGCATCGCATCCCCCGCCGGCATCGGACGACGCCGAAGGAGGCGATTGACTACATGATCGGGCGCTACGAGGTGGAGGTGAAGGGTTAGATGACCGGTCCGCGCGGCGCCTTCGGTCGCAAGCTGGGGTGCAAACGCTGCGGTCGTAAGCGCGGGATCGTCCGCCGGTACGGCATCCATCTGTGCCGTCAGTGCTTCCGTGAGATGGCCTACGAGCTCGGCTTCCGCAAGTATTCCTAGGTGAAACCATGCGCCACGACCTCCTGAACGACGCCCTGGTCAACATCAAGAACGCCGAGGGGAGCGGGAAGCCTGCCGTCACGCTCCGACCCGCCTCCAAGCTCGTCGCGCAGGTCCTGCGGGTGATGCAGGAACACGGCTACGTCGGGGAGCTCACCTACCAGGAGGACGGGCGCGGGGGGGCCTACGAAGTCCAGCTGTCGGGCAACGTGAACGACTGCGGCGTCATCAAACCCCGGTTCGCGGTCAAGCGGTCGGATCTGCAGAAGTACGAGTCCCGCTTCCTGCCCGCCCAGGATTTCGGGGTCTTGATTCTAACCACCACGCAAGGCGTGGTGACCCACTCCCAGGCGAAGGAAGCCGGAATCGGTGGGCGCCTGCTGGCGTATTGCTACTGAGGGACGGAAATGACGCTGTCGGGTGTCGTGGAAAAACGGGTCCCCATCCCCGAGGGCGTCGAGGTCGTGATCGAGGGCGGGACCGTCACAGTCCAGAAGGGCGATGTGCGCCTCTCTCGGTCCCTGGCCGATTCCCGGGTCCGCCTCCGACGGGAGGGCCCCGAGGTCCTCATCGAGAGTCCCCTGCCGCGCAAGCGGGAGAGGGCCCTGGCGGGCACCTTCGCCTCGCACGTGCAGAACATGGTCCAGGGGGTGACCGACGGCTTCACCTACACGATGCGAGTGGTCTTCGCCCACTTCCCGGTCAAGGTCTCGGTGCAGGGAGACCACGTGATCATCGACAACTTCATCGGGGAGCGTCACCCCCGGCGCGCGCGGATCCTGGGGGCGACACGTGTGGAGGTCAAGGGGGACACGCTCACCGTCCGAGGGCCTGACGTGGAGGCCGTAGGCCAGACGGCGGCCAACGTGGAACAGGCGACTCGGATTCGTCGCAAGGACCCTCGGGTCTTCCAGGACGGGATCTACCTCGTGAGCAAGGAGGAGGTGTAGATGGCGAGGGACGGGGACCTCCCGACCCGGACCGAGATCCGGAAGGCACGTAAGGCCGAACTCCAGGCGTGGGCCCGAGAGTACGGGCTGGAGGAGGAGGGGCTGGTCGCGGATCTCCGAGAGCGGTTGGTCTCCCACATCGAGGCCCAGGAAGAAGGCGGAGAGGAGCCGGGCGAGGAGCCGGAGGAGGAGCTAGAGATCTTCGAGGAGAAGGCCCACGTGGCCCGGGCCAAGCCCGTGCTCTCCGAGGCGACGCGGGCCCTCCTAATCCAGCGGGCCGCCGTGCGGGCCAAGCGCCCGGCCTTTCGACGACAGGAGTGGTTCCGATACAAGCGACTGGGACGCGAGTGGAGGCGTCCCCGAGGACATCACTCGAAGCTTCGACGACACCTCCGCTATCGGCCCTCGATGCCGTCCTCGGGCTACCGTGGTCCGCGCGGCGTCCGCGGCTTCCACCCCTCGGGCTTCCGAGAGGTCCTCGTCCACCGTCCGGCGGAGCTGGACGGCTTGAATCCCGAGACACAGGCGGCCCGGATTGCCCACTCGGTCGGCACCCGAAAGCGGGTCTCCATCCAAGATCGGGCCGACGAGCTCGGCATCCGGATCCTCAATCGGGTGGTCGCGTGAACCTGCGCAACCAGCGTCGCATGGCCGCCGATATCCTGAAGTGCGGGGCCCATCGGGTTTGGATCGACTCCAACCGGATGGAGGACGTCGCCGATGCCATCACACGCGATGACGTGCGGGCGGTCATCTCCGCCGGCCTCGTCCGTAAGTTGCCGGTCGCCGGTCCATCCCGAGGCCGGACGCGCTACGCGGCCCGCCAGCGCGCCAAGGGGCGGCGGCGGGGTCCGGGTCGGCGTAAGGGGGCTCGGGGCGCGCGCGATCCCAAGAAGCGACGTTGGATACGGGGAATTCGAGCCCAGCGGGATACGCTGAGGCGATACCGCGAAGACGGCCGGCTGGCTCCGAGGGACTACCGGCGGTTCTACCTCCGCGCAAAAGGGGGCATGTATCGCAGCCGGAGTCACCTGAAGCAGGAGCTGCTAGCCGAGGGCGTCCTGGGGGAGGCGGCGAAGTGACTCGAGGTCCCCGTCAGCATGTGCCCTTCCGGCGACGGAGCCAGGGGCGGACCAACTACCGGAGACGCCTCGCCCTGCTCAAGTCGGAGAAGCCCCGGGTCGTGATTCGCAAGACGCTGTCCGGGACCATCGTCCAGTTCATCGAATTCCGCTTGACGGGGGACGAGGTCCTGGCTTCGGCGACCGCCCGGGATCTTCGAAAGTTCGACTGGAAAGCCCACACAGGAAACGTGCCGGCGGCCTACTTGACGGGCTACCTTGCAGGACGACGGGCGAAGGCGGCGAAGGTCAGCGAGGCCGTCGCGGACATCGGTCTTCATCATCCTACCCGCGGGAGCCGGGTGTTTGCCGCGCTCCAAGGGGTCCGAGATGCGGGGATCGTGGTCCCCGGTGACGAGCGGGTGGTTCCGGAGGAGACCCGTCGGCGTGGGGAGCACCTCCGAACGGAGCCCATCCCCTCGGTAGAAGAGGTCAAGGCGAAGGTGGAAGCAACATGAGACGGAAGAGACGGGGGCCCCCGCCGAGACGTCGGGGGGGGACCTGGGACCGACTGGACGAGTGGCTGCCGAAGACGGCTCTCGGGAAGCGCGTGCTTCGGGGCGAGATCACCACGGTCGGGCAGGCCCTCCGCTCGGGCCTTCCCCTCCGGGAGCACGAGATCGTGGACTTCCTGTTGCCCGAACTCGACGATGAGGTCTTGGACGTCAACATGGTCCAAAGGATGACCGACTCGGGCCGGCGCATAGGGTTTGTGATCACCGTCGTCGTAGGCAACAACGACGGATACGTCGGTGTCGGTCGACTCCGGGGTCGGGAAGTCGGTCCGGCGATCCGCAAGACCATCGATCACGCCAAGCTCAACATGATCGAGGTCAAGCGGGGTTGCGGGTCCTGGGAGTGTGGCTGCTTCACCCCCCACACCCTCCCCTTCAAGGTCGTCGGCCGGAGCGGCTCGGTCGAACTGACGCTGAAGCCGGCGCCGCAGGGGGTCGGCCTGGCTCTGGCCGGTGTGGCCCGGAGCGTGGTGCGCCTCTCCGGGATCAAGGACGCTTGGGGGTTTGCCCGGGGTCACACGAAGACGACCGTCAACTACGCCTTCGCGACCGCCGACGCGCTCCGGCAGACGATGAAGTACAAGGTCACCCCGGAACAGGCACAGCGCCTCCACATCCTCTCGGGCCCGGTGGCCCCCTTCGAGATTAACCTCGCCGAACTGCAGGCCAAGGCGGCCGAGGCCGCGGCGGCGATTGCCCTCGCCAAAGCGGAGACGAAGGCGGGAGGGGGAACCGCGGGGACTCAGGGTCCGGTCACAAAGCCGGCCGAGGCCGCGGGTGAGGAAGGAGGGAAGGCAGCATGAGCGTGGCCGCGATCCGCGTCCGGGGGACGGTGCGGGTCCGGGGCGACATCGCGGACACCATGGGCATGCTGCGTCTCAATCGCCCCAACCACTGCGTGGTTCTCCCTCCGCACGAGACATACATGGGGATGCTTCGAAAGGCGAAGGACTACATCACCTGGGGCGAAGTCGACGGTGAGGTGCTCGCTCAACTCCTCGCGGCCCGAGGACGACGGGTGGGGGGTAAGCCGCTGACGGAGGCCCATGCGAAGACGCTAGGTTACGATTCCATCGCCTCTCTGGCGGACGCCGTCCTGCGAGGGAAAGCGGACCTGCAGCGCTTGGACGACCTGAAGCCGGTCTTCCGCTTGCATCCGCCTCGAAAGGGGTACGAAGGCGTGAAGCGGTCCTTTCGAGAGGGCGGCGCGTTGGGGGACCGGGGCCAAGCGATCAACGAACTCCTGCTGCGCATGATGGGGTGAGAGGACGGGCCGCACGCGCAAGATGCGGGGGCAACGGACCCACGGTCGGGGGCAGAAGGCCGGGCGCGGGAAGGGCAAGCGCGGCGGGTCCGGCCAGGCCGGCCTGCTGAAGCACAAGTGGAAGTGGACCGTGAAGTACGATCCTAACCACTTTGGGCAATATGGCTTTAAACGGCACGCGGCTTCCCTTCCCGCCATAAGGGCGATCAACCTGGAGACCCTCGAGAGCGCCTTGGATGGGTTCGTCGAACGGGGCGTGGCCAAGAAGGATGGGAAGGGCTATCGCGTCGACTTGAAAGCCGCCGGCTACGCCAAGCTGCTGGGTCGGGGCACGGTCGGCGTGCCCCTCACGGTGGTGGTTCCCGCTGCGACGCCAAAGGCGATCCAGAAGGTGGAGGCGGCGGGGGGCCAGGTCGTCTCACCGCCCAAAGCCGTCGAGACGGCAGAAGCAGCGGGGGACCAGGTTGATCCCCCAGAGCAAGAGGAATAGGCCGTGTTCGGCAGGTCGGAAGGAAAGAGTTTCCTCTACAAGCTGAAGCCCATCACTGACCGGCTCCCAGCCATCGCAAAGCCCGAGGGCCACGTCCACTTTCGGACGAAGATGCTCTGGGTCCTGGTGGTCCTGGTCATCTATTTCGTTCTCACCAACACCTTCATCTACGGCCTCGATCGGACCCAGGTCCTGGACTTCTTCGCGAGTCTCCGCGCCATCCTGGCAGGGGCGCAGGGTTCGCTTGTCCACTTAGGCATCGGCCCCATCGTCACCGCATCCATCATCCTGCAGCTCTTCGTAGGCGCGAAGATCATCCGCCTCGACCTCCGAAACGAGGAGGACAAGGCGATCTACCAGGGGACCCAGAAGTTCCTCGTCATCATCATGATCGTGGTCGAGTCCGTGCCCCAGGTCTTCGGCTTCCTTCGACCCTCGACCGCCTTCGTCGTGGCCCTCGACGCCTTCGTCGCAGGGAACGGTCTGCTGTTGGCGAACACCCTCATCATCGTCCAGCTCTTCGTGGGGAGCTACATCATCTTCCTGATGGACGAGGTGGTCTCCAAGTGGGGCATCGGGAGCGGGATCTCCCTCTTCATCGCGGCCGGGGTCTCGCAGGCCATCTTCACAGGGACCTTCAACTGGATGCCCTCGCAGACGAGCGGGATCGTGCCCTCGGGCACGGTGCCGAAGACCGTGTACTTTCTGAACACGATGAGCGCGCAGGAGGTCCTGGGCGGAGGGTACGAACTCATCCTCTTCCAGGAGCCGAATCCGCTGATAGCACTCGTGGCGACGGTGCTCATCTTCCTGCTCGTGGCCTATTTCGAATCCACGCGGATGGAGTTGCCTTTAGCCCATGGCGGGGCCCGCGGGGCGCGAGGGCGGTATCCGATCAAGCTGATCTACGCCTCGGTTCTCCCGGTCATCTTCGTGGCGGCCATCCTGGCCAACATCAGCATGTTCTCCTTGCTCTTCTGGCAACATCCTGAGTGGCCGCTTTTAGGCGGTCAATACTGGCTCGGGGCCTACCCGGACCCGGGTCATCCTCTCGTACAGCAGGGTATCATCCAGGCCACCACGCCCATCGGAGGCATCGCCTTCTACACCTCCACCATCGCCGGGCTTCAGGACTGGCTCCTCCCCATCATCGCTCCGGCCCGGTATGGGTTGGTCTTCGCGAGCTTCGACAAGTCCTCCCTTCAGGTCGCCATCCACGTCATCGTCTACGTGTCGATCTTCATCGTCGGATCCATCGTCTTCGCCATGTTCTGGATTGAGACGACCGGCATGGGGCCCGAAGGCGTCGCGCGCCAGATCGAGTCCGGGGGGATGCAGATCCCGGGGTTCCGGCGCGATCCCCGCGTGCTGCAGCGGATCCTGGCCCGGTACATACCCGTAGTCACCATCATCGGAGGTGCCATCGTCGGCATGTTAGCCGTGGGGGGCGACCTCTTCGGGACCGTGGGGAATGCCAGCGGAACGGGGGTGTTGCTAGCCGTAGGCATCTTGATTCAGTTCTATGAGGCCATCGGGAAGGAGCAGATGATGGAGATGCACCCCATCCTGCGGAACTTCTTCGGGGGCGAGTGAGAGCGTCTTGGTGTGGTAACGTTAGCCCTGTAGTGTCGTGAGAAAGGGCCGTTGACGCTCCGTCACACATCCATGTCCTCGAGCCAGGCCGATCGCCAGACTCTCCAGAGGGCCGTGGGGTCTGTAAGAGGATCCCCGTGGACGAGGAAGAAGTCGGCCGGGCCACCCTCGTGGATTCGGCCTGCTTCGGGCTCTCCGAGTAGTTCCCCGCCTCGGACGGTCGCCGAGGCAAGTGCTTCCCACGGCTCGAGGCCAGCTTCGACGAGCGCCTCGACCTCCCATGCGAGGTGGTTCGCTCGCAGCGACCCGCCGCCGAAGTCCGTCCCTGCGGCGATCCAGACCCCGGCGTGGTGCGCGAGTCGGACGGACTCGATCGCCCTCTCACGACGGCTTGCAGCTCGCCCCCTTCCTTCCTCTCCGACGAACCTCGGTAGCATCGTAGTCTGGGCGAACGACGCCCACGACCGGAAGATCGCCAGAGTGCTGACGAGGAACATCCCCTGGCGCGCCATCGCCGCAGCCACATCCGCGTCGAGCTCGAACCCGTGCTCGAGTGAGTCCAAGCCCGCGTCAACCGCCACGCGTGCCCCGGCGAGGATCCCGGAATGGGCGGTGACCTTTGTCCCGCGTGTGTGGGCCATCTTCGCTACGGTTCGCACATCCTCCGTCGACCATGGGGCCTCCTCCCGCTTCGGACCGTCGAGATACAACTTGAGGAAGTCTGCGCCGTCATCGAGTTGCCTCGATGCGGCCTTGAGGAGGTGAAGGCCGTCATCCGCCTCAATCGCAAGGCCCGTGGGCAGAACGCCGCTGTGGGCCAGCCAAGTGCCGGCGACACGGACCCTCGGCCGGGAGAGGTCCTCGAGCCACCGTTGGCGGACGCGAAGCGCGAGCGCCCGTCGACGCCCATCCTGTGGATCCTCGGCGGCGGGCGATCCCACATCCCGGGCCCAGCGGATGCCCGCGCGTCCAAGGAGGTCGCCGTTGTGCTCGGCCACCTCGAGCAGCTCCTCGGGAGCGTCGAGTATGCGGTCGATCCAGTGGGAGCCTCCGGGAAGGGTGACGTGGCTGTGGGCATCGACCATCCCGGGGACGATGGTCGAGCCTCCTGAGTCGATCACGTGAACATTCGGTGGGAGGTCGCCTTCATCGGACGTGGGATGGATCCAGACGATGCGGCTTCGGTCCACCAGGACGCTCACGCCTCTCTGCAGGGAGGGTCCCGTCTCGTCTGCGAGGGCTGCATCTTGATATAGCGTGGGACGAGACGGCATCTTGAGCCTCCGGATGCGGCGTCCCGTCTAAAAG
>JAZFPV010000197.1:0-2234 GCA_036444795.1 Thermoplasmata archaeon | reverse complement strand
ACCAGGTGGCCGAGGGGGAGGCGGTGGCGTGCGTGAGTACCGACAAGCTGGCCCAGATCGCCGGCAAGTACGTGGGGAAGGACGACCCCGTGGCCGTGGTCCGCGCCCAATCGGGCCTCCCCGCCATGGGAGAGATCCTCGAGGCGTGGTCCTGGCCCTTCCTCGCGGCCGGGTGGAATCGGGGCAGCCACAACGGCCCCGTCATGCCAATCACGATGGCGCAGAATCGCGTCAGCCGATTCGACGGCCCGCCTCGGGTCTTCGGATTGGGCTTCCAGGTCGGCAACGCAAAGCTCGTCGGTCCGGTGGACCTCTTCGATGACCCGGCCTTCGACCCCGTCCGGCAGCAGGCCGCGGAGGTAGCCGACTACATGCGCCGCCACGGCCCCTTCGAGCCCCACCGGCTCCCCATGGATGAGATGGAGTACACGACGATGCCCCAGCTCATGGCCAAGGTGAAGGATCGGTGGGAGGACGTGGCCTAGCCTTCCAGATGAAAGCCCCGACGGTCAGCGCGATGTTCCGCAGGACCAGAACGATCAAAATCAGCTGAATCTCATTCAGCACCCCGGTCACATTCCGCAGTTCCCGAGCCTGATGCTTTAATGCGGGTTGGGCCTTTCGAACGCCTGTGGACATCCCGCTCCTCATTCTGAACCTGAAGGCGTACCCAGAAGCAGTGGGGGCCCAGGCGCTCGCACTGGCTCGGATCGCTGAGGAGGAGAGTGACGCATCGGGAAAGGCCGTGGCCGTCGCCCCCTTCACGGGCGACCTCGCGCAGGTCGCCGATCGGGTCGCCATTCCCGTCCTCGCCCAGCACTGTGACGACCGGCCCGGTGGGAGCCAGACAGGTTGGATTCCGCCGGAGGCCATCCAGGCGGCGGGTGCGATAGGGACCCTCTTGAACCACGCAGAGAGGCCTCTCCCGGAAGCCACGCTGCGGGCGACGATAGCGCGGTGCGATGCCCTTGGATTGGAGACGGTGGTGTGTGCAAGTGACGCGCCCGCCGCGAAATCCGCGGCTGCCCTGGGTCCGACCTTCCTGGCCGTCGAGCCCCCCGAGCTGATTGGGGGGGACGTGTCCGTAACGAAGGCGAATCCCCGAATCGTGCGAGAGACGGTGGAACAAGTCGAAGCCATCGACCCGGGGGTACGCGTCTTGTGCGGGGCCGGAATCAAGACGGGGGCGGATGTCCGGGTGGCCCTCGAGCTTGGAACGAAGGGCGTGCTGCTTTCCTCCGGGGTCGTGAAGGCGCCCTCTCCTCGGCGCGCCCTGGCCGATCTCCTCGCCGGCCTCGAAACGTAGGCTGCTTGCATGCCTCGCCCAGATTAGGGCACGACGAATCCTCGATCGATGCGCGCCGCGTCGGTCCTTGTGGGCCTGCTGGCCCTCACACAAGTCGCGACCTCGATCGGTGGGCTGGACGGAGAAGGTTCCCCCCCTTCTTTACCCGTCGACCTCGCACCGATTGGCGAAGACGAGGGATTGCTCCCCACCCTGCTCCTTGTGGAGGTGCTGCCCCACGCCCCCCGAGACAATGAGTACGTGGTCATCGCGAATCCGGGAGCGGAGACAGTCAACGGGCTCGGGTGGTCCCTGACGGACGGCGAGGGATCCTGGACTCTCCCATCCATCCCCGTGCCTGCGGGCGGAACCATTCTTGTCACGCGGAACGCCACCGCCCTCTGGGAAGATGCTGATCTGGGGGCAGATGTGTGTGTAATCGGCTGTTCCGCGGCCCTCGCGACACGCGGTTCTCTCGCCCTACGAAATGAGGGCGATGGACTTCAGCTCTTGGACTCCACGGGTGTCTTGATCGACGCCTTCCTCCACGGGGAAGGTTCGCCCATCTCAGGATGGACGGGCCCTCCCGTCCAAGATCTCGCGAAGGGAACGGTGGCCCGCCGCCAGCGGGTCGAGGAGGGCTGGGTGGATACGAACACCTCCGCCGATTGGTTATGGAACCGAACCTTCCGACTCGGTCAGAGCCGCCGGCCGCCGGCTCCCTTCGAAGAGGCGCCCGTCCACCCCCTTCTCTCCCCGGAGGACAGTCTCGAGGGGATCCTCGCCCTGCTCAACGGCGCCCAAGCGCGGATCGACCTGGCAGGGTTCACCTTGACGAACTCCGACCTGACGGGGGCACTTCGAAACGCCCTCGACCGGGGCGTCCGGGTCCAGATCGGGCTGGAGGCAAGTCCCCCCGGAGGGATGGGGACTGAAGGCGAAGGGATCC
>JAZFPV010000196.1:0-2518 GCA_036444795.1 Thermoplasmata archaeon | reverse complement strand
ATCCGGTACACCGCGGCGATCCAGTCCTCCAGATCCAGCAGGCTTCCCGGCCGCGTCAGATCGCAGGCCGCGACGAGGCCGTTTGCCCCCTCGAAGTAGGCCTCCCGCAGGAGCTCCCGGAAGCCCTTCTCGCCCATGATGTCCCAGAGAGTCATGATGATCCGCGACTGGTCGACCCGCAGGTCCACCTTCTGGATCTTGGCCCCGATGGTGGCCATGTACCGGGCCTGAAACGTGTTGTGCACGAACCGGTTGACCAAGCTGGTCTTCCCCACCGCGAACTCCCCGACGAGGCAGACCTTGAGCTTGAGCACCTGTTCCTTAGGGGGGAGGAGGACCGGCATCCCAGCTCCGCTTGGGTTCTCTAGCAGATAAAGCTCACTCCGAGCCTATCACACGTGATTCTAGATTCGGGGGGGTCAGGCCTTGATGGGGGCGGGTCGTTCGGCGAGCCGCTCCGCGGCAATCCGGGCGGCCAGGTCGTAGAACGCCTTCTCCACGCTGTCCCCGGTCCTCGCGCTGGTGAAGTGGTAGGGGGAGTCGTAGGCCTTGGAGAATTGCTCCACCTCCGCTTTCGTCAGCTCCCCCTCCTCCTCCATGTCTGCCTTGTTGGCGAGGATCTCGATGGGGACGCGGCCGGTGACGCTGTAGACCCCCTCGATCCAGTCGTCGAGGTCGTCCAGGGTGGCCTTCCTTGTGAGGTCGCATGCGGCGATGATGCCTTTCGCCCCGTAGAAGTAGGCTTCCTTGAGGAGCTCACGGAAGCCCTTCTGCCCCATGATGTCCCAGACGGTCATGTCCACGGTGAACTTGCCGTGCTTCGGGACGTCGAGGTCGATCTCCTTCTTGGAGACCTTGGTGCCGAGAGTCTGGACGTACTTGTCGTCGAAGTCGTCGTGGACGAACCGGCGGATCAGGCTGGTCTTCCCGACGGCGGCCTCCCCCACGAGGCACACCTTCATCTTCATTCTCTTGGCCGGCATGACCCTCGGCCTCGTCTCCCAGGGTGCGCATATAAACGTTCGGCTAATGTTATCAGGGCCGAAAAGCCGCGGGCTCCTGAATTCCCGGTTCCTTTCTCCACAAGCCAACGATTAAATAGACCCCGCTCCTCCAATCGCGGCGAGCCGGGTCAGACGTCTTGGGAGACGGATTGGCCCGATACCGCGGCCCGAGGTTTCTGGGCCGCGAGAAGCGTCACGACCCGGTCCGGGAGCCCCGCTCCCCACGCAGAGGTAGCATGTCGAAGGTCCACCGACCCCGACGCGGGTCCATGGCCTATTCGCCTCGGAAACGGGCCCGCAGCGAGGTCCCCCATTTCACCTCCTGGCCCGAGGTGAGCGGAAGCCCTCGCATCCAATCCTTCGCCGGCTACAAGGCCGGCATGACCCACGTGCTGCTGGTGGACTTCAATCCCAACAGCCCCTCGAGCGGCCAGGAGATTCAGGTCCCGGTGACCGTGGTGGAGACGCCGCCGATGAAGGTCGCGGCGGTCCGCCTCTACGAGAACGGGTCCGCAGGCCTCCGGGCCCGCGGGGAGGTGTGGAGCGGCGACGTCGATCGGGAACTGGGCCGTCGCCACCCGCTCCGGAAGGGGAACCCCTCCGCAGACTGGGATCGTTTTGACCCCGAGTCCCTGGATGAGATCCGACTCGTGACGCACACCCAGCCCCGTCTCGTTACGGGGGTCCCCAAGAAGGCCCCTGACGTGATGGAGACCCGGGTCGGCGGGGGGACGATTGCGGAGCGGCTGGCCTATGCGAGGGAGCAGTTGGGGAAGGAAGTCACCGTCCATGCGTTCGCGGAAGACGGACGGCTCGTCGACGTAGCGGCGATCACCAAGGCGAAGGGATTCCAGGGGTCCGTGCAGCGATGGGGGATCAAGATCCTCAGCCATAAAGACAGCAAGATTCGGCGACGGGTCGGGACGCTGGGCACTTTCAAGCCCGGCTACACCCGTCCGACGGTGCCCCAGGCGGGTCAGATGGGGTATCATCAGCGAACGGAGTACAACAAGCTGGTCCTCAAGATCGGGGACGACCCCACCGAGATCAACCCCGCCGGGGGCTTCCTTCATTATGGGGAGCTTCGGAACACCTTCCTAATCGTGAAGGGTTCCCTCCCGGGACCAACCAAGCGGCTGGTTCGACTGCGCGATCCGATGCGGGCCCGGAAACCCAAGTTGGTGGAAGAACCCGAATTTGCGTACGTCTCCCTCACCTCAAAACAGGGGAACTAGCGTGGCGAGGAAGACCAAGAAGGAGGAAGCCACCCGCCCCGACTTTGAGCCGAAGGACGTGCGCCGCGCCCGCAAGGCCCAGCTCCAGGAGTGGGCAAAGGCCCTGAAGCTCGATGCGTCCGGCACGGTTCCTGAGCTTCGGGAGCGGCTGCTGACGGCGTTGGAGGGGGAGGAGTATCTCGTTCTTGATGAGGAGGAAGAGGAGAAAGGGAAGAAGCCGACCCGCCGCCCCAAGCGAAGGGGTGGACAGGTATACCTCTACTCCGTGAAGGGGAAGCC
>JAZFPV010000195.1:0-4037 GCA_036444795.1 Thermoplasmata archaeon | reverse complement strand
AGGACGCGGGTGACCTCATTCGACGGAGCACGGTGCGAGGGGCCCTCCCCGAGCCCCTTCGGATTGCGCACCTGATGGCGACGGCTTTGAAAACGGGCGAGTCGAAGGGTTCGGCCTAACGAAGGGGAAAGCGGAGGAGGGCGCCGACGCCCCCGAGTCCGCCGAGCTTCTGACCCGCGTCGTGGCGACTGCTTACCACGAGGACCCGTCCCTTCTTCTGTTCCGCCCGGCGCATGAGGTCCTCCATCTTGCCCGAGCGGGTGAGCTCATCGGTCACGAGCAGGGTCTCCACGGCCCCCGCCTCCACCGCCGACTCCACCTCGTCCGGCCCGTAGGCGTGAGGGCCATTCCGGGCGATCTCTTCCAACAGACGTTCCACGAAGCGGGTTTCCAACGCGACCCGCGAATCCTGCAGGACCCGTTCGGCCAGCCCGCCGCGCATGGCCTCCTGGATGCCCGTGATGCCAGGATGGCCGGTGGCGAAGCTCGTGGCTTCCGCGAACAGAGCCGGTTCTCGCTCGCGCCCGAATTGCAGGAAATCCTCCCGCGCGAATCCGGGACCCAAGACGATGAGACCCGGCGGATCCAGCTGACGCACCTTCTCCAGGACCTGCCCGTAGTACTCCTCCTTGGGCGGCTCCTCCGTCTCGTACATCTTGCCGCTGGTGTGTCCGCGGATCTCCACCACTTCCCGGATGCCCGACTGATGCATCTGGGCGACGAGGGCCTCCTCGTCGTCCAAGGAGACGAGGGTCATCAGCGGCTTCTCCGTCGCCTCCACGGCTTCCTGGATGCGTCGCAGCTGGGATTCCCGCCACGCCTTCACGATCTCCAGGGGCGCGCCGGCGACGACGTTCAGCGTGTGATGGGCGCCGAGATCGATGGCTCCTTCCTCAATCACGCCGAGGACGCGCAGGCGGTCCGTGAACTCGTCGTACTCCCGACGCTCGACCCGGAGGCCCAGGGTCACCCGCTTCTTCTCGCCGCGCTCGGGGCGCACCTTGTCCGTCTGGCGCTCCTCCCGCCGTTGGGTGGAGGCGCGGACCAGATCGCCTGCCTCCACGAGGTTGAAGAGGTGCCAGAGGTCGTCCAGGTTCTGGGGAAGCAGCTTGATGCTTCCGAGCTTGAGATCCTTCTTGAGAACCCGCACGGGCCACGCAGGGAAACCCAGTTATTTGTGGGTATCGCGGTCACTGGGCTAGGCCGTACCCGATGAGGCGCCAGCGGCCCCCGATGCGACGGCTGATAGCCGTCCGCTGACCCACCTCCGCCGCGACGGGGATCTTCAGGGCCAGGTCGGCCTCGCCGTCCCGGGCGGACGTGACCACACCCACCGTCGTCGCGGTGCCCACGCTCAGCATGAGAGGCTCATTCGTCCGGATCTCATCCACCCGGCGCTCCTCCTCCGTCCCCACGACCCGGTCGAGCAGCTTGGTCTCGAGCGTGAGGCGCGAGGCGACCTCCGGAAGCTCTCCGGGCTTACCCGCCACCCGGCCCAGCATGGCGTCCGCCTTGGTCAGGCTGGGATCGAGGTCGGTTCCAATGGCCACGAGGCCGCCGGGTCGGACCTCCTTGCGGACCTTGCCCCCGGCCCGGAGAGAAACGACTTCCGTGGTGATCTCCTCCATCGAGGTCTTGCCTTCGGCCTCGACGCGACGGCCCGGCCGGATCTCGATCTCGTCGCCCTTCTTCATGGCGCCTTGGAGGAGACTGCCGCCCAGGACGCCTCCCACGAGCTTCTCCGGGCCGGTGCCCGGCGTATTCACATCGAAGGAACGGGCGACGTACATGCGCGAGGCCTGGTTCCGATCGAACTTCTTCGTCGGGATCGTCCGCTCGATCTCCATGATGAGGTAGTCGACGTTGACGTTGTGGTGCGCGGAGATGGGGACAATGGGCGCCCCCTCCGCCGGGGTCCCCTGAAGGAAGGCCTCGATCTCCTCCATGTTCGCCTTGGCCTCCTCCGAGGACACGAGATCAATCTTGTTCTGGACCACGATGATCTGCTCGACCCCGACGATGGTGAGGGCCATGAGGTGCTCCTTCGTCTGGGGCTGGGGCACGGACTCGTTGGCCGCGATGAGGAGGAGGGCCCCGTCCATGATGGCGGCCCCCGACAGCATGGTGGCCATGAGGGTCTCGTGGCCGGGGGAGTCGACGAAGCTCACGGCCCGGAGGAACTTGGCCTCCCCGTCGTTCGCGCATTTGGGGGAGACGCCGTAGGCGGCCGCCCCCCGCTTGTTCGGGCACTTGTAGAACGCCGCGTCGGCGTAGCCGAGTCGGATGGAGATGCCGCGTTTGACCTCCTCGCTATGGCGGTCGGTGACTTCGCCCGTGAGCAGTTTGGCGAGGGTCGTCTTGCCGTGGTCCACGTGCCCGATGAGACCAATGTTCACCTCGGGCTGTTCGGGGACCTTCACTCCGTCTCCACCTTCTCCTTGAACGCGTCCTCGATGGACTTGGGGCCGAAGGTGACGATCTTGAGATTGAGCTGGACCGTGTCGGGCCCGACGGTGTCCCCCCGCAGGGTCTTCCGGCGGCGGAGGCCGCCCTTGTGCGACCGAAAGCCGGGTCCGCCTGCAATGAGGATCCGCTTTCGTCGCGGGCCCGGGAGACCCGGACGCATGGGCACGCCGTCCTTGTCGGAGCCGCCCGTGAGGACCAGCTTGTAGCCCGGCAGGTCGAAGAAGATGCCGTCGACCTCCTCTCCGATGCGTTTGCCCAGGAGGGCGCCCGCGTAGTGGCCCTCTACTTCCCTCGGGTGCGCCCTTCCGTTCTTGGGGTCGCTGATGACAGCACGAAAGTCGGCCATGGCCAGTCGCTGTTCTAACCTGAGGGTCGGTAAAAGGTTATCGACCTAGTCCTCGAACTCCTCCTCGCAGAGGCCCAGGACGCTGCAGAGCTCGCAGAACTGGGTGAACACGGCGTCGGCGGTGGCGGCGGGCAGAGGACCGGCGGCGTTAATCTCCCGGGCCATCGCGAGGACGGTCTCCGTGGCCCTCTTCGTGTCGAAGTCATCGTCCATCGCGTCCTCGAACCGCTCCCGCATCCGGACGAGTTCCGCCTCCAGGTCCGCGTTCCGACCCCCTCGATCCGACTCGGAGTCGGTGCGCAGGCGGACGATGGCGCGTCGAATCTCCTTGTGCTCCGCCTCCGCCTCCCGCAGGGCCGCCTCCGTGTAGGTGCTGTTTTCGCGGTAGTGCGTCTTGAGGACGAAGTAGCGAAGGACCTCCCAATCCACGTCCTTGAGCACGTCCCGGATCGTGACAAAGTTGCCGAGGGACTTGGCCATCCGCTCGTCCTCGATGGTCATGAAGGCGTTGTGGAACCACTGGCGAGCGAAGGGTCCCTTGCCGTGGGCGGCGGCGATGAGGTCCTCGCTCTCGTGGTGCGGGAAGATGAGGTCGCGACCCCCGCCGTGGAGTTCAAACCCCCGACCGAGGTACTTCGTGGACATGGTATAGCACTCCACGTGCCACCCGGGCCGCCCTGCGCCCCACGGGCTCTCCCAGGCAGGTTCGCCTTCCTTAGACCGTTTCCACAGCGCGAAGTCCAGCGGGCCCTCGCGGCCTCCGCCCCCTTGAATCTGCTCCACCACGACGTCCCGGGGGGATTGCCCGCTGATTCGGCCGTAGTCCTCCTCGCCCACGCGCAGGTACACGTCCCCCTCGACGACGTACGCTGCCCCGGATGCGACTAAGTCCTGGACCACGGCGAGGATGTCCTCGATGTGCTCCGTGACCCGGGGATACGTGTCGGCCCGCCGAACCTTCAGGCGGTCCATGTCCTCCAGGAAGGCGTCGATGTAGCGCTGGGCCAGCTCGTCGGGAGAGACCCCTTCCTCCGCCGCGCGAATCGTGATGGCGTCATCGACGTCGGTGAAGTTGAGGACGAACTGGATCTCGATCTCGTGGTACTCGAGGTAACGACGAATCACGTCCGCGGCCACGTACGCCTTGGCGTGTCCGAGGTGGGCGTCGTGATAGGGCGTGGGCCCGCACACGTACATGCGCACGCGGCCGTCGGCCGCCACCAGG
>JAZFPV010000194.1:0-2800 GCA_036444795.1 Thermoplasmata archaeon | reverse complement strand
CGTCCACATGCACCCGTGACCAGACAGGCACCTGGCTGTCTCCGTGCTCCCCCAACACGTAGGCCTCCACACTGGCCGCAGGTACAGAGAGATGATCCGCGAGCGCAGTCCGGAACCGAGCGGTGTCTAGCATGCCCCCCGAGCCCACGATCTGGGTCCGACGCAAGCCCGCGGACCGATGGGCAACATAATTCATCACATCCATCGGATTGGTCAGGTTGATCATGACGGTCAGCGGGGCGAGATCGGCCACTCGTCTCGCGATGTCGCGCATAATGGGGGTGTTGGTAGCCAAGAGGTCCAGGCGCGACATCCCAGGCTGTCGAGGGCGCCCCGCCGTAACCACCACCACGTCGGAATCGCGGATGTCCTCGTAGCCCGCCGCGCGGACGGTGGTCTCCGACTTGTACTCGAGGGCGTGGCGCATGTCGTAGGCCTGGCCTCGTGCGAGGTCTTCCAGAATGTCCACCATGACGACCTCGTCGGCCAGCCCGCGCAGGGCTGTGGTATAGGCAATGGTGCTGCCCAGTCTGCCCGTTCCAATAAAGGAAACCTTCATCGCGCCCGCCCCCGGGTCTCGCCGCGCCTAGGAACTGGCGCATTAAAGAGGTTTACGGCTAGGGGAGGTACTCTTCGCGCGGGTGTGCAAAGACGTCGAGAATCTCCAGATCGTCTTCCGCGACGGCGTCATGCTCGATTCCGGCGGGGACCAGGTACGCCGAACCAGGCTCCAGCTGGGACGGTTCCCCTCCGATAATCATCTGCATGCGCCCCTTCAACAGATATCCCGCCTGTTCAAAGCGATGCGTGTGGGCCCCGAACACCGTCCCGCCGCGGATCGTCCAATGCACCAACATAAGTCCCTCCCCATAGACCAGGGTGCGACGCGTGATCCCCTCACGCATCTCGACCGCTTCCACGTCTTCGCACGAGGCCAGGAGACGGGAGGCGAAGTGTCGGACCACTCGATTCCTCCGCCGGGAATCAACCCGAAAAGGTTGAAATAGCTTGGCCTGCGATGAAATCGCGGGGCTTCTCGTGTTGGGCATCACCCGCGTCAGCAAGGAAGAGGCATTGGAATACCACCGCCGCCGTCCTCCCGGAAAGGTGGCGATTCAGTCGACGAAACCCACGGTCACGCAGCGGGACCTCTCCCTCGCCTATACCCCGGGGGTCGCGAACGTCTCGCGGGAAATCCATAAGGATCCGGAGTCGGTCTTTTCCTACACGGGTCGGGGGAACCTGGTCGCGGTCGTGACAGACGGGTCTGCAATCCTGGGTTTAGGAGACTTGGGACCGCTCGCCGCGAAGCCGGTCATGGAGGGGAAGGCGGTGCTGTTCAAGAAGCTCGCCGACGTCGACGTCTTCGACCTCGAACTGGAGGTCTCCGACCCGGCGCAATTTGTCGAGATTGTTACCGCCCTGCAGCCCGGCTTCGGGGGCATCAACCTCGAGGACATCCGCTCGCCCGACGCCATGGAGATCGAGGAGCGGTTGCGGAAGGACCTGGACATCCCCGTCTTTCACGACGACCAGCACGGCACCGCCATCATCTCCGGCGCGGCACTCCTCAACGCGCTCGAGCTCCAGGGAAAAGAGCTAAAGGACGCACGAATCGTCATTTCGGGTGCGGGGGCTGCCGGCCTCGCTTGCGCCGCCTTCTTTGCCACCTTAGGAGCCCAGGCGGACCAGATTCTCGTCGTGGATTCCCATGGGGTCCTTTATCGCGGCCGCAAGGAGCGGATGAACCGCTACAAGGAGCGCTTTGCACGGGATACGAAGGCCCGCACCTTGGCGGACGCGTTGAAGGGGGCCGACGTCTTCATCGGGCTCTCGGTCGGCGGCATCGTCACCCCCGAGATGGTGGCGTCCATGGCCGAGTACCCCATCGTCTTCGCCCTGGCGAATCCCGACCCGGAGATCGGGTACGAGGAAGTGAAGGCCGTCCGGCCCGATGCGATCGTCGCCACCGGTCGGAGCGACTTTCCCAATCAGGTGAACAACGTCCTGGGGTTCCCCTTCATCTTTCGAGGCGCCTTGGACGTCCGGGCGCGAGGCATCAGCGAGGAGATGAAGATAGCCGCCACGCATGCCCTCGCCGCGCTCGCCAAAGAGGACGTGCCCGACGCGGTTCGCCGGGCCTACGCCGGACAAGACCTCGCCTTCGGACCGAACTACATCCTCCCCAAGCCCTTCGACGAGCGGGTCCTGCTTCGCGTGGCCCCGGCGGTTGCCCAGGCGGCCATGGAAGGAGGGATCGCGCGAGAGGTGGTCGACCTGGGGGCGTACCAGGAAGAACTCCGGAGCCGGCTCGGGAAGGCGATGGAGATGATGACGATCATCTTCAACAAGGCGCGGAGTGACCCGAAGCGCATCGTGTTTCCCGAGGGGGCCCACGACAAGATCCTTCGGGCTTGTCAGATTCTCACCCGGGAGGGCCTCGCGGAGCCTATCCTCCTAGGGGATCCCGAGGTCATCGCCCAGGAGATGGAACGACTGCGTCTGGACTTCGAGGCCGAGATCATCGACCCAGCGGCCTCCGATCTCTTTGAGGGCTACAGTACCCAGCTCTACGAGCTGCGACGGCGAAAGGGCATCACCCGGACAGAGGCCCGGGAGATGCTTCGGAACCCGAACTACTTCGGAGCCATGATGGTGCGCCACGGGGCCGCGGACGGGTTCATCAGCGGCCTGACGAGCCATTACCCCGATGCCCTTCGGCCTGCCCTCCAGGTCCTGGGGACAAAGAAGGGGGCTCGGAAGGTGGTGGGCCTCTACATGATCACGCTGAAGAACCGTG
>JAZFPV010000193.1:0-10481 GCA_036444795.1 Thermoplasmata archaeon | reverse complement strand
CCTTCCTTCGCGCTCGTGAAGTAATAGGGGGAATCAAAGGCGGAGGCGTACTCGTCCACCTCGCGTTCGCCCACGAGCATGATCGCCTCGTCCCGGAGGTCGGCCTTGTTGATCGCGTAGATGACCGGGATTGGACCCGTCACCTGGAAGACCGACTCGACCCACTCGTCTAGAGCCCGAAGACTGGAATAGCGGAGCAGGTCGCAGACGGCGATGATGCCCTGGGTCCCGAGAAAGAAGGCCTCCCGGAGGAGGTCACGAACCCGCTTCTCCCCCATGATGTCCCAGATGAGCATGTCCATGTTCAGGACGCCCTCTTCGCCCGGCATCTGCATCTGGAGTTCCTTCTTCGAGATCTTGGCGCCCAGGGTCGTGATGTACCCGTCGTCAAACTCGTCCAAGACGTACCGTCGAATCAGGCTGGTCTTGCCGACGGCGGCCTCGCCGATGAGACAGATCTTGATCTTGATGCGTTCCCCCGGTTCCGTGGGAATCCCTCGCATGCTTCTGTCCTGACACCCCGGTTATTAACCTGCCGAGCCAATTCTCAGATCACGTCCGGCACGGCGAAACGGGTTGTTCGCGACGGTGGGAAAAGCGGAGAAAGATTCTTAAGCAAGGCATGGCAGCGCCACGCATGGGTCGCATCGGCCGTGGCTGGGAGATGAGCAAGATCAGCTTCGGCATCCTGCGGCGGGACAAGGAGCTCGTTCTCTTCCCGTTCCTCGCCCTCCTCATCTCGGCTCTTGCGTGGGGTCTCCTCCTGGGAAGCATCTTCCTCTTCGACATCCCGTTCTTCAATCAATTCGCCGAGAACCCGCTCCTCTTCTTTGGCTTCCTCCTGCTCTTCTACTTCCTCACTGCCTTCGTGGCGGTGTACTTCCAGGCTGCCGTGGTGGGCTCGGCGATGATCCGACTCGAGGGCGGGCAGCCCACCGTGGGGGACGCGTTCCGTCAAGCCAACAAACACCTTGGGAAGCTTTTCTTGTGGGCCCTCCTCACGGCCACGGTCGGCCTCATCCTGCGGGCCATCCGGAGGCAGGCCGGCCTTCTGGGCAGGCTCATCGCGGGGGCGCTCGGCGTGACCTGGGCCCTGGCCACCTCCATGGCGGTCCCCGTCATCGTCGCAGAAGGGCTCGGACCGTGGGGGGCCGTGAAGCGTTCTGGTCACCTCTTCCGGCAAGCCTGGGGCGAGACCATCGTCGGCGGCTTCGGCGTTGGTGCGGTCCTGGTCTTGCTGGGTCTCCTTGGGCTGCTGCCGCTCCTGATCGGGTTCCTCCTGGGAACCGGCACCGCACTCCTTGTCGGGGTCGGAATTGCTCTGGGCTACTGGTTCGCCCTCGTGATCGTCTGGGGCGCCGCTTGGCCGGCCCTCTCGGCCGTCCTCTACCGGTACGCGGTCGAAGGCCGTCGGATGCCGGGGATCCCGGAAGACATTCTTCCCGTGGTTGGTCGGGCGTAGGGGCCTCAGGCCGGGCTGAGAAGCCGGACCACGTCCTCCCAGCCGGCATTCGTCTTGAAACCCTTCGGGTGAAAGGAGGTGCGCGTGGACGCGAAACCGGCCTCCGCCAGCCTTCGGTGGGTCTCCACCCAGGACGGGGGCGAGATGCGAAGGTGATGGGCGACCTCATCGGTCGTGTAGAAGAGGGCGGGCGCGGCCGCCTCCCCCCGCCACGTGTCAAGGAGGCGGTGAAGGAGGGCCGGCATGTACTCGGGCACCCGAAGGGTGGCCAGGAGGTCCTGATCGTGAATGGGACCCGCCCAGAGGGGCCCGGCCCCGATCTCTGACCCGATGACACGATCCTTTCCCTCCGGGAAGCTGACATATCCGAGCTGGGCAAGGGCCTCGTCGGCCCGCCGGGCCCCGGAGCGCACGCGGAAGAAGAGCTTGTAATAGTGCTCGCGCCACAGGCAGAGGAGGGGTCGAACGGCCAGTTCGAGGCGTGCTGCGGTCCGGAGGACAAACCCCGCCAGGATGCGGACACCCACTTCATGGCGGAACGGGCTGCGGATCGGGACCGCGTCGTAGCGGCGCCGGCACGTTTTCGGGTAGGTGCCCGCGAGGGGGGCAGTGTCCGTCGCCGTGATGGCCAGGTAGCCGGGCACGCGGAGTCCGCGGAACGCGTTCTCAATGAAAGGTGCGGGACTCCCGAAAGGGTCCACGTCCACATAGTCGAACCGCTCCGCATTGAGGAGGGCGTTGAGGTCTTCACAGCGGACTCGGGCGTCGGCGAGGCCGTTGCGCGCGACGTTGGTCCGGATCAGGTCGCACGCCTCCCGACGGCGATCGTTCAGGGTTAGGTCAAGGGGCGCCCCTGCTTCGAGCGCGAGCCGTATCCCCAGGATGCCCGTCGACGCGAGGCCGTCCAAGACTCGACGCACCCGCTTCGCGACCCCGCTCAGGAGGAGGACAGAAATGTGCCGGGGCGTCGCCATCGACGCATTGTAGAAGGGGCCCCCTCCGATCTTCCCCGGCCCCCTGCGAGTGTGGCCCGCGGGAACGAGGACCTCCGCGAGGCCCTCCCGAACCGGAATTAGCTCCTCGACGGGGGTTAGCGTGCCCATTCGCCTTTGAGCAGCCCGACGATCTTGTACGGAAGGAGATTTCGGTTGACCGGGGTCACCTCAAGAATGCGAACATCGTCCCGCCGGCGTATGTCTTGAAGGAGGGGGTTCCTGGACTTCTTGTGGAGGGTCAGGATCACAGGTTTGTCCGAGTCCAGGGCGTCCTTGACCGCCTCCACAAACTCTTCGCTCTCCATTTCCCTCTTCCCCACCTCATCCACCACGATGATGTCGGCCTCCTCCGTCGCCTTGCGCACAGCATGCACCCCGATGCCGTTCAGCACCTCAATGTCGACCCCGGGGGACCCCGCTTCGCCCTTGTCATCAATCTCTGGCGAGGTCAGGACCTCACGCCTCTTCGTGGCCCAGTCCATGATCCAAAACCCCCTCTTCCTCCCGTCTTTAAGGATGGGCTCGGTGACCATCCCTCCGACCCGGCCGCCCGCCTCTTCGAGCATCTCGATGACTTTCAGGAGGGCGTAGGTCTTCCCCGCGTTGGGAAGGCCCGTGATGCCGATCTTGAGGCTCGTGACCATGAATCCGCGGGCCGGAGAAGGCGTTCCGGCCTAATAAACACGTACGAGGTGGCTCGGTCGATGCCTAGGCCTTGGCAGCACGCTCACCGGATTTCTCGGACGCGCATCAAGGGGTAGCGGAGATCTTTCTCGTATCGCATCGCCGCCACGGCGACTGCGTCCCCGTAGCGCACGCGGACCTCGACGTCCAGCATCTTGCCTGTCAAAGACCGATAGGGGAAGGCCGCCGCCGACCCGTTCCCGGTCGGATCGATGCGAACGCGGACCTCCTCGACGAAGGGCTGAAGGCGGGTCCCCTCCTCGATGGTGCGGGCAAGCGACTCCGCGTTTTCTGATGAGACCGGGGCTGCGACGTATTGATGGAATATGGAGCCCATCTTGATGCCAGCCTCGAAGGCAGCCCGCTCCGCGTCCGTGCACTCGAAGTAGTTAGCCGTCGGGTCCTTCATGCAACCCCCTCGGGGGCAAGGGGCGAGGCGTCTAAGAGTCTTTGCGGCGAACTCACCCTGGGAGGTGGTCCAGAATCTCACCGAGGCTCGGGAGGACGATGATGTCCGACGCTTGATGCCTCCCCTTCCGATCGATGAGCATCGGGGTCAGTCCGACCCGGGCGGCCCCCCTCACATCGGCCTCGAGGTTGTCGCCGACGTGGACCGCCTCGCGAGGCTCGACGTCCATCGCGGTCAGCGCAGCGTGAAAGATCCTCGGGTCGGGCTTCTCCACCCCCACAGCGTAGGAGTAGGTGACGGACTCAAAGTAGCGAGCTAAGCTAAGATCTTCCAGGCCCCGAGGCAAATCGTGAGATGCGTTGGAGATGACACCCAATCGATACCCCTCCGCCTCCAGCCCAGTGAGGGTCGGTCGCACGTCTTCATAGAGGTGCCCGACGACTCCTCTGAAACCTCGTCGAACCGAGTCGAGAATCGCCTCGTCTGGTGAAAGGCCCAGCCGCCGAAGGAAGGCTTTGTCGTAACGCCGGAAGAAGGCCTCCTGTCCCTCGGCGGTAGGGAAGGAAGTCCGGAATTCGTTCGCGGTCTCGTTGAACGCGCGGATGATATCGGGGCGGTTGATCTCGGGACCCCTCACACCCGACTTCTCAACGATCTCCTCCGAGGACACGGTGTGTCCGTGATCCTCCAAGGCTTGGACCCAGATCGCCGCGGCGGTCGGTTCCGCCCATGAGAGGGTTCGGCCGACATCGAAGAACACAACTTGGTATCGGCGCGAAGCCATGTCCGCTGGCCCAGGCGGGCGCTCCCGATAACCTTGTCGCGATCGAAAGAAGAGCCTACGGCGCTCCCCGGAAGCTTATCTGCCGCCTGAAGCTTATCGGGATCATGCCACACAAGTTCGACCCTGAACATCTCGAGAGGTTGACCGATCCGGAGCGGGTCGAGTGGCAGGATCCGTTCGCAATTCTCCAGGCATTTGGCCTCCAATCCGGGATGTCCATGGCCGATGTGGCCAGCGGACCGGGATTCTTCTCCCTGCCGGCGGCGCAGCTTGTCGGAGAGGGTGGTCGCGTCTACGCCATTGACGTGCAGGAGCCGATGCTCTGGGCCCTCCAGGATCGACTCTTGGAGAAACGCGTAGCCCGAGTTCTTCCGGTCCTTTCTCGCGAAGACCTCATCCCTCTCGCCTCCGACTCGGTGGACTTCGCATTGCTGGTCAACGCCCTGCACGAACTCGACGGGAACGCGACGATTCGGGAGGTGCGCCGCCTCCTGCGAGGAGACGGCCGGTTCGGGGTGGTGGACTGGAAGAAAGAGCCGATGGAACAGGGACCGCCCGTGGAACATCGCGTTTCGGTAGAGGAGGCGCAGACCTGGCTCGCGAAGAATGGATTCGCTGGAGAGGACGTGGAGGTCGGTCCCTACCACTACGGGCTCCTCCTCTCGAAGGTCGAAAAGGGTTAATCAACCCCGGTCGTCCGTGAACTCGATGAAGCTCATTGGCGTCCTCGGCGGCCAGGTGCCCGCGGAGGAATTCTTGGTTATGGCGGAAGAGGTGGGGTACCTCATTGCGCAAGGCGGCGCGGCCGTCATCTGCGGAGGCCTCTCCGGCGTCATGGAGGCCGCCTGCAAAGGGGCGAAACGAGGGGAGGGCCTGGCCATCGGCGTCCTACCCTCAATCCGGAAGAGCGACGCCAACCCGTACGTGGACATCGTCATCACCTCGGGGATGAGCACGGCGCGGAACGTGATCATCGTCCGCTCCGCGGATGCCCTCATCGCCATCGACGGCAGCTACGGGACCCTCTCCGAGATCTCACACGCCTTCGAGCAGGGCAAGCCCGTCGTCGCATTGGGAAGCTGGGACATGGGGACCCTGGGGGTCCCGCCTGAACTCTACCGCAAGGCCGAGAGCCCCGAGGAGGCCGCCCGCCTAGCCCTCGAGCTGGCGGAGGAGACTGGGAATGGTTCCCTCCCCTTCGCCGGGTCCTCGTAGCCGGAATCGGCGCCTCGGGCTAGCGCTTCTCGAGGTCCTCCCCCCCTGCGAAGACCGCCTGGATCCCGGTGTACAGGTCTTCCATCCCGTAGGGGATCTCCGACGAAATGGGGGTGAGCCGACGATAGACGCCGATGGTCTCGAGGGCCTTGAGGAACTCGACGTCGAGGACCTGTTTCGGACTCGCGCCCTCCTCCACGAGCGCGTCGTACAGGGCGTATGGGTCCGAGGACCACTTGAGGACCTCCTGAAGCTCTTCCTCGGAGAGGATGTCGGCCTTGGAAAGGACATTGAGGAACGGAAGAGAGTGGCGGAACTGGGCGGTCGCGCTCAACAGAAGGGAACTGACCAAGCCCGAGGGGCTCCGCACGAGGATGGGATCCGAGAGATAGGCGAGGTAGCCGTCCTCCTGTCCGAATGCGTCTATCACCACCCGGCTCGACTCCCGGAAGGTGAACAGCTCCATCTGTCCGGGCGTGTCCACGAGGAGGAAGTCCGTCTCGAAGGTCTCCAAGACCTTTCCCACTTCCGTGACGTGAGCAGCGATCAGGTCGGCCGCGACGATCTGGGCGCCGTTGGGACCCAGCTCGTACTCGTCCATGATCTCGGAGAGGCGGATCCAATCGCGGATGTCCACGTCGGGCTCGTACGGCACCGTCTCGACCCCGGGGTCGAGATTGACGGTGACCGCGTCGTACCCTTGAAACACGGCCCAGGCACGGAAGGCCTCAACGAGGGTGCTCTTGCCGCTGCCCGCCGTCCCGACAAAGTATACGATGGGGGTTTGGGCCACGGGGCGACGAGAGGTCGGGGGCTAATTAAACCGTGGGGGGACGGGCCTGAAGGGACTTTCGGGGCTCCGGGGAGCCCTTTCGAACCCTTGGCCAATCGGTATCTCCGAAGAGGCCTAAGAGCCGATCGCTCTACCTAGCTGAGCTACAGGCCCGTCGGGGACCATGAGCGGCGGGGGGGCTTAAACATATTGAACCGGAGGCTGCCGCGAGCCTTTATACAACCCTGGCACGTGGCATCTCCGTGGCCACGCGGGACCTGGGGGCGCCGCGACTCGAATATCGGTCCCTCCCCGCGAGCCCGTTGCTCCTCGCCCTCCTCTTCTTGACGATCATCGTGACCGCCATTGGGATCCCGGCCGCCGCCCTCTCCGGCCTCCCCTTGGAGCTTTGGTGGTTGTGGATTGCGCCTCCCCTCGCCGTCGCCGGCGCCATCGTGCTCGGCCGGCTGAGCCCCCTGCGCATCTACGAAGAAGGGCTGGAGATCCCCCTGCCCCTCTGGGGTCGCTTGGGGAGGATTCGGCGCGCCTATCGCTACGAAGAGGTCGTGAATCTGTACCCCCGCCTCTACTATGTCTCCGGCGCGGTCCTCTCCCCCTTCGCGGCCTCCGTAGGGACCGTCGAGCATCTCGGGCTCGCCCTGGAGCTGCAGAATGGCCAGGCCGTCACGTTGAAGTTCACGCCAGGTATCCCGGAGTTTGCCCGGGGAGAGGACAAAGGATACGCCCTTGTCGTCGAGGAACTCCGAGAGATCTTTCAGAAGGCGGGCAGGCCTTGGGTCACGGAGGTGCATCCGTACGAGGCGGAGGAGATTGACGCGATGAAGCGGGTGGCCGCGCGGACACTCCTGCCCTTCTGGGTCATCGTGGTCGCGTTCTTCGCTCCCGTGGTCCTCCTGCCGGGCGTGTTCTTCCTCCTGACGGCCCTCGGGAGCCCCATTGAGCTCCCCCAGCTCGCCTTGATCCTTCTTGTGGGCCTCTTTCCCCCCGTGGCCATGCTGGCCACATCTTGGCGCCGGAGCCGGCGACGCCACTTCTACCTCAGAGAAATCTCCAAGTACAACGAGTGGAGACGCGCCTCCCCCCAGGCCTAAGCGGTCCAGGCGTATCGCCCGACCCCGCCACCGCCCGGATCGTTCAGCAGGGTGATGAGGAGGACGTAGTCGCGCCCTGGTTCGACCTGGATATGGAAGAAGTCTCCTACGGACAGCACGCGATCGCCGTCGATGTCGGTGTAGGAAACGGGTCCGACAGGGATGGCGGGGTTGAGCGGCCCCTCGTAGCGGAGGGAGCCATTGAGCAGCAAGATGCCGAGTTCCTCACCGGGTCGGGGGGCCAAGGCTTCGATGACGCGCACGTTCGTCATGTTCCCCGTCGTCTCGCCCTCCAACGTGTAGAAGGGATCCCTCGGCTGGCCCTCGAGTGCGAACAGGATGGGAAGGAAGAGGACACCAAGAACAACCCCCAGGCCGATGGAGCCGGCGGCGGATACCAGCATCATACGTTTGCCTTTGGACGAGAGGGGTCGTCTTCCACCCTTGTGCTCTCCCTTCGCCTCCGCCATCCTGCCTACTCCACGTAGATGGCGGGTCTCCAAGGGGTGGCCTGATTGGCCCTTGAGAGGGGGTCGTCGATCTTCGGATCCCCTTCCACATACACCATGACCTCCGCCCGAAGCTCGGTCTGGGCGAAGGGGATGGCTTGACGCAAGAAGGCCGACTCGTCCACGGTCCAGTCGTTCGATTCCAGTCGCCCGGGGCCACGCTTCTCTCGATCCGAAACGATGCGCTTGGCGAAGTACGGAAGCGCGGCGCCATGGTCCGCGACCTCCGACTCCTTCCTTGCCTGCTTGATTAGGGTGCCCGCATCCAGCTTTCCTTCGGCGTGAAGGCGAGCGGCCACCTCATACACGGTCCGCTTCCAGGGGGGAGCCGTGTAGAAGATGATCCGCTGAGGCGCGATGTGTGTGGCCTTGAGGATCTGCCGCACGTCGTCCAGGGCATCCTTCAGGAACTCCTCCAACGCCTCGGCCCTCGGGTCAATTTCCTCCTCGGAGGCTTCGGGGTAGGACGCGTCCTGGATGATTCCTTCTTTTCCGAGGGCCTGCCAGATCTCCTCGGCGAGGTGAGGAGCATACGGGGCCAGAAGCTTGGTCTGGACCTCCTGGAACTCCTCCCACATAGCCCCGTTGGGCACTTCGCCGACCCGACGGAGGTACCAGCTCCAATCCCGTTGCAGGTCGAAGTACGCGTGCTTCAGGGCCGTACGATGGCTCAGGCTCTCCATGGCCGCGGTGGTCCCCTGGATGGCCCGCTGGAGGATCGAACGGAACCAGCGATCGATCGGGCGAACCTCGTCTGTCGTCTTGGGCCTTGAGACCGCTGCCTCATGGAGGCCTGCGAGGCGCCCTCCTATGGTCTCCGCAAACTCCGTGTCGAAGCTGGCGTCATCGAGACCCTCGCCGCCTTGGGCCAGTCCCAGCCGGGTCGCATCCGCGCCCCACGCGTCGACGGCGTCCCGGAGGAAGAGGGCGCCCGGCCGGGATTTCGACATCCGGCGACCGGGGATCGAAATGAAACCGTTGACTCCTAATGCGCGGGGCCAGAGGTCCGGCGGGAAGATTGCCACGTGGTTGAACAGCAGGAAGGCGAAGTGGTTGGACACCAGGTCCTTCCCGGAGGTGCGGAGGTCAAAGGGATACCAATACACAAACTCACGCCGCATGTCCTCCACGAGGTCCACCGACACGCCGGTCATCTGGGCGATTTCCTTCACATCCCCCTGGCCTAGGAAGACGTAGTCAAAGAGTTCGTCTCCCAGTCGGTCCGCATTCACCTCGCCACCCTGGAGGACATGAGCGATCGTATAGTACGCCATGTAAATCGTGGAATCGGAGAGAGACTCGATCACCCATTCCTCGTCCCAAGGGAGCCGGGTGCCGAGGCCTTGGTGGTGCGTGCAGGCCCAGTCCCGGAGCCAGTCGATGACGTGATGAAACTGCTTTCGAATCGCCTCGGGATACAGGGTGAGATCCTCCAAGAGCTCGTGGACCTTGGCCTTCCAGGTGGGCTCGCCGTAGACCAGGAACCATTGGTTCTCCACCACCTTCACGATGGCAGGGGTGAGACACCGACAGACGACGGGGCCACTGGGTTCGAAGAGGATGTCCGCCTGGCCGTCGGCCAGCATCTGAGCCTTGATCTTCTCCTTGGCCTCCTCCACACTCAATCCGGCGAAGGCTCCCGCCCGATCCGCCATGATGCCGTTGTAGAACTCCGCCCGGTACACCTCCTCCTTGGCCCGCTGGAGGCGATCGGTCTCTGAGGAATGCTTGATGCCCATGCGCTCGACGACGTCCAGGGCGGGCGTGGGACCGAACCCCTCGAGGTCGATGATGCCGATGGGTTCCAAGGCCTGCACGAAAGGCACGTCCATGTTGTACTTCTCCAGCGTCTCATCGTCTGCCTGGAGTTCCCGGAGGGCCACCAGGTCGTCGGGGGCGTCGCCCGGGACACTGCTCACGATGCCGGTCCCAATACTGTGGTCGATGAAGGTGGTGGGGAGGATCATGATCGGGTCGCCGACCAGGGGGGAGACCGCGCTCTGGCCCAGCAGGTGGTGGCCTTGCACCTTCCCCAGGACCTGGATCTCCTTCCCCTGTTCGCGCAGCTTCTCGACGGCCCCCTCGTTCAGGATCCATCGTTCGTCGCCCACTTGCGCATCCACGTACTCGGCGTCGGGGTCCACCCAGACGTTCGTCGTCCCGAAGATGGTCTCGGGGCGGAGGGTGGCAGCCACAAGGTAGCGCTGCATGAGGCGGAACTTGAGGAGCACGAACTCCTGAGGGACTTCGCCCTCCCCCTCGAATCGGTCGTGGTCTCCGATGGGGATCGCGTCCCGCGTACACCAGACGACGGGGTGCTTCCCCAGCCGCACGTAATCTCCCGCGCGGAGCCGGCGGAACTGCCAGCGCACGAAGGCATCATAGGGCGGGTTCTGGTCCGTGGTGATGAAGGTTCGGGACCAATCCAGGCTCGCTCCGAACGCACTGAGATCTTTCTTTGTTTCCTCGGGAAAGACCTGAATCCAGTGCAGGGGGTCGGAGAAAGCGGAGATCTCCTCCTCGGCGATCCCGATGTTCC
>JAZFPV010000192.1:0-2397 GCA_036444795.1 Thermoplasmata archaeon | reverse complement strand
CTTTCACTTTCAGCTATCGAGAGAAATCCCGGGCTTTCGGGGACCGGAAGATCGCATCGATTTCGGATGGCCTGAGACGTTGAACCTCTTCACCGCCGGGACCGCGACGAGCAACGTCGGCTTCTTTGTCGAGCTGACCCATGACCTTACGATCGGAGAGACGGACATCATCCGTGCATCGGTCACGCTCAACAACCTTTGGCTCCATGACCTCGCTCACCTGCGCTTCGGGAAGTTTGATCCCTCGACATACTCTGCCTTCCCCTTAGCCCGCCAGCAGATCGATATCGTTCGTTCAGAGGTGGTGCCGCCGGGGGTTGAGAATCGGATCACGCTGCTGCCCAACGCAACCTTTGCCAAGTTTGCAGGTCTCTTCGCCCAAGATGGGACGACACCGATCTCGCCCCGTCAACCGGCTCTCTATTACGCCCCCTCCCAGACAGGCTTTGAGCTTCACGGACGGCCCTTCGGAGACTGGTTCCTCTATCAGATCGGGGTCGTCAACGGGGACAATGAGCGTTTCGGCGACTCCAATAATCCCAAGGATTGGTATGTCATGATGCGGCTGGATCAGGCGCGATCGGACCTGTTCTCCGCGAGCCTCTCCGGGTTTACCTACTTCGGGAGCAACAACGCCAAGCTCGGGTTTAACGGGCCTGATGTGAGCTGGAGTCAGTATGGAATCGCCGCCGCGGTGCGATATCGAATGGTCGACATCTATGGAGCCTATGTGATCGACCGAGTGACCGATCTGCCTCCGGGCCAGTCGGCCAGCTTCGACGACACGGCCAGCGGCGCGACGGTGGAGGTCGACGTCCTCGCCACCGATCGTCTCCTCCTATCGCTCCGGTATGACCATTTTGACGGGGGTGGGGACCTCGACCGGCGGGAAAGCAACTCCTTACTGGCCGTTCAAGCCAAGTATTACCTCCGCACGAATATCGCTCTTTTCGTCCGGGATGATTTCAATTTGCGGAAGGCTGAAGGCGGCGCAAGCCCCGCGCGAAACCTCCGCAATGCGTTCCTGCTCGGAGTAGACCTGATCTATTGACCCTGACGTCTTGAGCAAGGAGACCGCCCATGCACCCTCGACTCCTCTGGATCCTCGCTGCGTTGGTTACGGGGGGATCGGTCCTCAGCGGGGCCTACGCCGCCAAACCCGAGGCAACCCCCGCTGCAATCGGGAAAGGGCGAGCCATCTACGAGCGGTCCTGCATGCTCTGCCACGGAGACGGCGGGAAAGGTGATGGGCCGGCGGCCTTTTTTCTCTCCTCCTATTTTTCGCCGAGGCCCAGTGATTTCACGATCGGGCAGTACAAGTTCCGCAGCACCCCGTCGGGAAATCCTGCGACGGATCAAGACCTCTTCCGCACCATCACCAATGGAGTGCCGGGGTATATGCCGTCGTTTGAGGGATTGACGGAGGAAGACCGATGGCATGTGGTATTGTACCTCAAGATCTTCGAGCAAACTGCATACCCGCACCCCACGGTGCCCTTGCCCCTCCCGCTGCCAACGGTCCCCGCCAGCCCGGAAAGCATTGAACGAGGTCGCCAGATCTACCTCCAGTTCGAATGCCACGCCTGTCATGGACCCAACGCCAGGGGGGAGCCCGCCCGCTCTCGGGTGGGGGGCCTGAAAGATAGCAACGGCCTTCCTATCAGGCAAACTGATCTGGACCTAACCACCCGATATTCATTTAGAAATGGTCACTCGGCAGTTGATATTTATCGAACCCTAATGACCGGCCTCAACGGAACCGCGATGCCCTCCTACGCGAACGGTTTCGCCGGACGGGAAGAGGACGCGTGGCATCTGGTCAACTACCTCCACTCGCTTGCGAGGAAGCCCATCCCCTAGCTCTGAGGGCCCACCCACCCCTTCGGCGTGTGGACTTGCCGGCCTTCCACGTTTCATAATAGAAGCCCTTGTGGTTCGGGGAGCGCGGCGACTCTTCTACACCCCACGACCTTGGCCCCCCCGGGTCGTGGGGGATGAGCGCCCTCCCCTTCGCGGAGACGAGGCGATGCGCATCCCGGGTAGGCAGCTCTGGTCATCCCTCACGGCTCAATGGCGGGGTAGCTTTCGCCTCCGGCTCACCGTGGGGATGGTAGCCACCGTCTTGCTCATCATGAGCCTCTGGTCAGCCATTTCGGTGTACACCCAGAATGCCGCGATCCGCGAGTCGGCAGAAAACCGCGCGCGGGCCTTCAGCCAGGCCTTCGCGATGATAGGGGCGGCCGCGGTCCTTGAGAATCTTTTCCTCATCCAGGAAGCGATGAACGCATACCTGGAAGATCCGGACGTCTTAGAGGTTGACGTGATCGACTCGGACGACATGATCATGGCGGCGAAGAACACCGATCGCATCGGACTGGTGTTGACCGATCGGTCGTG
>JAZFPV010000191.1:0-2906 GCA_036444795.1 Thermoplasmata archaeon | reverse complement strand
ACCACCCCCGTGTCACCATGGCGGCGGCCGCCGGAGGGATGCGTCGACTCAACCAGGCGGCCAGGTCAGTATAGAGCGTGAAGTCCGCCTGCCGGTCGTAGGTCTCCAGGTTCGCCTCTTCGTATTCGGTTCCGTCCCCCAACAGAAGGCCCGCCTGCTCCGGACGAAGGTAGTAGCCGTGAGGAATTTCATGTAGCATGGGTAAGGCCGGGAGACCCGGGATGGGGGCGGTCACCAGGGCCTGCACACGATACCCCTTGATGGGGAGGTCCACACCGAGGCCCCGGAGCAGAGGTCTGGTCCATGGGCCCGTGGCAAGGATCACGTGGTCGGCCTTCACCGTCGTCTCCCCCGCGACCACGCCCACCGCGCGGGCGCCCTGGATGGTTATCTTCTCCACGGGGCTGTTGACAAGCAGTTCCGCTCCACGCTCTCGCGCTCGCGCGAGGAAGCCCGTGGCCACCTCGTAGGGGTCCAGATAGCCGTCATCCGGAGTCCAGAGACCGCCATGGACGCCCGAGGCCCCCAGCCAGGGGAATCGGCGACGAAGCTTCCGGCCCGTGACCACCTCCGCTCGGGCCCCCCTCTTTCGGATCTCCTTTGCCCGGACCCGCATCACGGGCACATCCTGCTCCTCCGTAGTAATCCGCAGGAATCCGGAAGCGGTGAACCCGGACTCGCCTTCGGGGTGGACCGACATGCAGAGGTCCCGAGAGGCACGCGCCAAGACCGCGTCGTGTTCGTTCCAGTGCTGCGAAACGAGGAAGCCCGCCGAACGACCGGTGGCCCCCTGCCCGGGGTGGTTCCGATCCACGAGCACAACCCGGAGGCCGCCTTCCGAGAGAAAGTGGGTCAGCGCGGTCCCCGCGATGCCAGCTCCGACGACCACCGCATCGGCTCTCATGCCTTCGCGACCAGGTCGAGGACGGTCTGCAGCAAGCCAAGTCCCTCTTTCAGGACCTCCTTCTCCATTCCGTAGCCCAGCCTGAGATAGCCTTCTTCGTGAAAGTGGGCGCCGGGTACGACGAGGACGCCCGCCTCCCTCGCCTGCTCGGCAAGGGCCAGCGACGGCGCGCCCCACGGGTATCGAAGGAAGGCGATGGCCCCGGCCTGGGTGGGAACCCAGGAGAGACCGTTATGCTCCACAAATGACTCGAGGACCGGGAAATTCCGGCGAAGGATGGAACGGGCGCGGTGGAGGAGTTGGTCCCTCCATGGGCCGAGAACCTGCCTGGCCAGGACATCCGCCAGCTTGTTGACGGCGATGGTGGTGTAATCGTGAAGGGCCCAAAGTCGCTCCACGAGTTTGGCCGGGCCACAGGCCCATCCGAGGCGCAGGCCGGGCAGACCGTAGGCCTTCGAGAGACCGGAGGTCACGACGACCCGTTCCCCCTCACCCCAGAAGGTCGGGGTCTCGTCTCCCACCCGCTCGACCCCTCGATACACCTCGTCCGAGAGGATCCATGCGCCGACCTCCTCCGCCGCATCGAGAAGCGCACGACGGCTCTCCTCCGTCAGCGGAACCCCTGTGGGGTTGTTCGGATGAGAGAGAGAAATCGCCGTCGTGCCGGGACCCACGGCGGTCTTTATTTCCTCGCTTTGCGGCTGCCAGCCTCGATCCTCCCGCAACAACAAGGGAACGGTCTTCGCCCAGGATCGCGCGAGTCCCCACACTTGCATGTAATTCGGGAGCACCGTGACGAAAGGCGCCGCCGTCTCCGCCATCGCCAGAACTGAGAGGAAGTTGGCCTCGGACGATCCCGTCGTCAACAAGACATTCTCGGGGCTGCAATCGGGATAGAGACCGGCCACGGCCGCACGCAGCGCCTCGGACCCTTGGGTTTCCGTGTATCCGAGGGGGGTGTGGAGTACCTCTTTCAGGTCCTCCTCGCCCATCAGCTCCGCCAGAGCCAGGGGCTCGATTCCGCTCTCCGAGAGGTTGACCCTGACCCGGCGCTCCCAGGTCGACTGCCACCTCTCCATCTCAAAGTCAGAGATCTTCAACTCTGGGTCCTAGGGCAGGCCCGGATGAATCCTTTGCGGGTCAGGAGCCGAGGGGGAGGAAATTGGCGTGGACCTCGCAAAGCGCGCCCGACCCAAGCTGGGCTCCCATCATCTCTTCCTGCCAGTGGGCGTTGAACAGCTGACACGCTGGGTCCTCGCAGAAGGGATCTCCCACCAGGTGAAAGAAGAGGGCCTGGAGGGCGTATCCCCGAAAGACCTCCGTCAGCCGCGCATCGTCGTAGTCTATGAACTGGCCGGCGAATTCTTCCTTTAGGATCTCCGTGGGGGGCGTTACCCCCATCGCGCTGTACCGACGCTTGGCCATGTAGAAGGCCTTCGGTTTCGCGGGTCCCTCCACGACCCCGCTGGTGGAGGCGATGGAGGGAAGGCCGCATACGATGACGCGGGCGTGATACACCCGATCGCCTGCATCGAAGGTAGAGATCAATCGAGGGGTGAAAGCGAGATGAACGGTCCGCAAGCTTTGCTCCCCCTCGGGAAGGAAAGAGCGCATGAGCGTCTGGAGACGGAACCCGTCGTACAAGATGCCGGGGAGACGCTTCCTGGGATCGAGTAACAGCCTCCGTTCGATGTCCACGTCCCCCAGGAGGGGAGGATACTCCTGCTCTTCGTGATAGAAGTCCTTGACCTTCGGGTGCGCCATCTGCAGGGCCAGGTCCTCTAGGTCCGTTACCCCGTGGTGGGAGAAGAACTCGGGCCGGGTCTCGATGTCGAGACCGGTGACCTCTCGCAGGTAGGAGGCGAGTTCTTTGAGGTCCAAGACGGGCGTCGCCGGGTCCTCGTAGAGGACGATCCGTTGGGGTCGTGCCAGGGTCCTAGGACTTGAGGATGTCATAGGCCACTTCGGCGGCCCGCTTCCCCGAGAGGAGCATGGCGCCGAA
>JAZFPV010000190.1:0-2526 GCA_036444795.1 Thermoplasmata archaeon | reverse complement strand
ACGCCATCGATCATGACGAGCGCCAGGCCCTCCCGGAATCGTGAGTTCTGGAGCGCGTCCACGATCCGGAGCGTGGCGTCCGTTCCGTCGACCTCCACTTCCGTGACGAGAACCCCTTCGACGTAGGAAGGCAGGCGGACGACGACCCCCACCACGACCACCGTCGGGTCTCCGAAGGAGAAGGGCCCGTCGTCGAGGCCGAGGACACGGACTTGCTCCTTCATCAGAGTAGCCTGAGCTCGCCCGTGACGCGATCGACGGTGCCCTCGGGACCCGGGCCAATCCCGATGCACGTCGTCGTGCCCGGGGGCACCTCCGTCAACCCGGCATCCGTGATGAGGGCCGTCGTCAACCCCAACGCCCGCCCCTCCTGTTGCAGGTCAAGGAGGGCCTCCCGCCCCTCGACCCGGAGCACCACCTTGCGCTGTCCCTCGTCCATCCAGGCCCGGAACCACTTCCGCTTGCCCTTCCGCGCCTTGAGCGCGCAGGCGACGGAGGCGTGTCCGACCTGGGCCGCGATCTTCCCCTTGGACAGGCCGAGGTCCTCCCGCACCGCCACGGTGAGCTTGTATTCCATCAGGTTCGCCTCGCCGCCTCTTCCTCCAGCCTTCGCTTCTCCGTTCGCAGGTCCTCAATCCGCGTGGCCTCGCCATCTTCCGCGGCCTCGGCCGCTTCCAGCTCGTCCGACACCTCGAGCAGTCGCCCGAAGAGGTCGTCCCCTTCCGGCTCCTTTCGACCGGGCGGGGCAGGCGTCCGCCCGAGGAGGCGGATGACGGGGGGATAGGCCCCGCGAGCGAGGCCGACGAGAAAGAGGACTAGGGCGAGCAAGGCCAGGCCTGGCCAGATGGTTTCGGGGCGTAGGAAGACTTGATCGGTCCCGGCGAGAAGGATGAGGAGGGTCCCGTAGAGGATGGTGATCGCCACGCTGAGGACGACCCCGAGGAAGAGGCGATACACGAGGTCAAACTCGCCGCCCAGGCTCCCCCGTCCCGGGAAGAGGACGTTCACCAGGAAGAAACCCGGAAGGAAGAGGGGGAGGATGAGGAGGGCGAGCTCCAGGACCACGTCCGAGCCATGAGTGGAGCCGATATCTAGGTTTCGCGCGACGCCGTGAACCTCTTTATCGTCCGCCTCGCATGGAGCGGCATGGGGGAAGAGGCGACCCTGGGGGAACTCCGAGGTCGCGTGGCAGCCTTCGTGGCCGCGCGAGAATGGGAGACGTTTCACCATCCGAAGGACCTGGCCCTGGCCTTGTCGGTGGAGGCCTCCGAGCTGCTCGAGCTCTTCCGGTGGCGGCACCGCGAGGAGATCGACAGGCTGCTTCCGGAACTCAAGGAGCGGATCGCCGAGGAGCTCGCCGACGTGTTCATCTTCGGTCTGAGCATGGCCAACGCCGTGTCCATCGACCTCTCGCAGGCCATCCTAGACAAGATGGAGGAGAACGAGAAGCGGTTCCCGGTCGAGAAGTTCCGCGGACGGGCCTACGAGGACTCCGCCGACTCCCGATCCGGTCGTGGCCCGTCGTAGCCCGCGGTGCTCCCTCCGGGGCTCCGGAAGGGCAGATCCTTCAGGGAGTAGGTCCGGAAGCCGGGATGCAGACACTGGGATCGGAGGCCATCGTAGGCGATCTCCAACAGCGGCTGGAGGTTGACCACGTCCTCGCCGTTGTATTGGAGCAGGATGCGGAGCGCCTCCTCATCTCCCTGCTGGTAGCGGCGCCAGAGGTAGACGGCATCCCACCCCCGGACGCCCTCCGTGGCCGGACTCCGCCGGATGCCCATGCGGCGCTCGATGGCCTTCAGCCCGCCCTTCATCCCCAGGCGCGCGAAGAGGTAGCGGAGGTCGATGTGGATCTGGTCCACCTGCAGCGCGGGGAAGGTTCGCTTCAGAAAGGGGACGTCGAAGGTCGACCCGTTGAAGGTCACGAGGAGCTGGTATCCGGCGAGGGCCGAGGGGAAGTCCTCCAGGGAGTCCTCGTAGAAGTAGCGCGTCTCGGCCCCGTCGAAAAGGCCGATGACGGTGATCTCGTCCCGTTCCGACTCCAGGCCCGTGGTTTCGATGTCCACGTAGGCCACGGAGTCCCGAAACTCCTCGTAGGCTCTCCAATATTCGCGACGAGGGAGGTGGGCCGCGAAGAAACGGTGGTCGCCTACGCGAAGGCGTTCCTGCGAGTCGTGGAGGGCCGCCTCGAGTCGTCGTCCTCGCACGGGACCCAGCCGGACGGCCTTCGGGTCCTCGAGGTAGGCGTCCCACGACCCCAACCCGCCTTCCCAGAGCTTCCGCTCGGTGACGTATCCGATGCCCCGAACGTGGACGAAGGTGCTTTGCAGCAACCAGAGGCCTGGACGAGACTTCGGCCTATATGAAGGACCAGGAGGGGTTCCCGAAAGTGGCTTGGGCGGCCGGCACGTTCCGGCCCGGGATGTTCGAGGTTCGAGCCCGGGCGGGATTGGGTCGGATTGGCCGTCTGACGACGGCCCACGGGGTCGTGGAGACTCCCGCCCTCTTGCCTGTGGTCAACGCCTC
>JAZFPV010000189.1:0-6442 GCA_036444795.1 Thermoplasmata archaeon | reverse complement strand
GCCCAGTACGGTCACGACCCGGGCGGGGATGGTGGAGATAATGGTTTCCCACATGGAACGGTCGGGAACGCCGGCTAGGGACGAGGCCACGTCGCTAGGTTCCTTGAGAGACATCACCAATCGATTTGCCAGCTGGCTTCGGACCTCGTCGTCGATCTTGGACGGGCGCTGGTCGACGAGGGCGAGGATCAAATTGAACTTCCGGGTCTCGCGGGCCAGCTTGCTGACGATGGTGTAGTTGGCAATGTCCGGATCGAGAAACTTGTGGGCTTCCTCCAAGAACACGATGAGGCGCGGGAACTCCTCGTTCTTCTCCGTGTACAGGTCGAAGAATCGACGTGCCAGGACGTTGGCCACAAAGAGGTAGACCATCTCGTTGGTCCCGAAATCCCCAAAGTCCAGGACGAGGGACTTGCCTTGCCGCACGAGGGAGACCATCGTGGAGAAGGCGTCCTTGGCGGCGGGTCGGAGAAAGGGGAGGCGCTCGAGACGCCGTACCCGCCGTTTCAAGGCGTTGAGGACGGTAGGGTGAATCCGGCTCTCGTCGAGCCTCTCCGGGTCCTCCTCCTGAATCGCCGTCAGGAGGTTTGTGGGTCGCCGCTTGGCGATCTCGTAAATCGCATCGATCATGTTCTGATTTAGGTCCCGGAGGGCGACGATCAGGTCCTGCGGGCGGATCTCCTCGGCGTTGAGGAGGAACGGCCTGGCCTCCTTGTTCTTCGGGTCCAAGGAGAGGATCTCCACCCGCTCCGGGAAGTAGAACTTCAACCCCTCGGTCTTGTCGGTCCGGGAGTAGACCCCATACTCCCCGTGCATGTCGAAGACGAGGACGGAGCCCACGTTCCCTCCCAGAATCCCGAGGCAGACGAGCTTGTTGAGGATGGACTTGCCCACCCCCGTCCGGCCGAAGATGGCGAACGGCTTCTCGCTCAGCCGTTCGAAGTCCAGATGGACGTAGAATTCCGTGACCCCGCGAATCGTGCCCAGGGGGGCCGACCTGGGGGTCTTCTCGTAGATGAGTTCCACGTCCGCCTCCTGGGCGTGACGGGCCTCGGAGAAGTAGGGAGGGATGGTCTGCGGCTCCGAGAGCCGGCCCGTTCCCCTCTCGATGAGCTGGATGGGCTTCAGGAGCGCCTTGGCGTAGAAGATGGGGCCCCCGTAACCCTCCTCCATCCCCGTGGGCATCACGGTGTCCCGGAGACGGGAGCCAGCCAGGCGCTCGGCGATGTGGGACGGCTCGTTGACTACGTCCTCCACCAAGCAATAGAAGTCGTATCGCCGTCCCTCGACGATGACCGGGTACCCGATCCGCAGGTCCTCCGGGTTTTCCAGCTCCAGCTTGGCCTCCAGACCCCGAAGCGCCGAGGCGGAGACGACCTCTCCGATCTTCACTTCAGCTCCCTCGTGACCTGATCTAGGTATTGGTGAAAGGTCCCGTTGGGTGAACCCTCCATGCTGGTCAGGCCGTTCACGAGGAGGGTCACGGGCACCCCGAGACGGACGCCTTCCTTGATAATGGCGTCCTCGTACATCTCGCGCATCTGCCGAATCGTGACCGCGAACCGGTGGGCCTCAAAGAGGGGGCGGGGATAGCCAACGCACAACGGGGAGGCGCAGTAAGCCGCGAGTTCCGCGAGGACCTCCTCAGGGGCATCCTTGCGGGTCCCGATGTCGACCCGGAACCATTTGGGCGCCTTGGGGTGCAGCCGGGCGAAGTAAACGTCCCCATGGAGGAGGCCGCGCTGGTGCGCCTCGAACTCCTCGGGCACACGGATGAATCCCATGCCTTCATGCTGGCGGAGCAGCTCTTCGTCGGTGAGCGGGGATCCGAAGGCATGGATGGTGGAGTCCTTCGAGACCCCGACCAACAAGTGGCCGCGGTCTTCGCACGCTCGCACCACCTCTCCCAGCCTGTCTGTCTCCTTCGGGAAGGACGCCAAACTGCCGTCGAGCGCCAGAATCATATCCTTGCTGGACCGGGCCGCCTCCAAGGCAATCTGGTGTTCGTAGTACTTCCGAAGTTCATTCACGATTTCTCGGTGCTGCTCCTTTGCCCCTCGTGTCAGGCGGAAGACCTTGGCCTGAAGGTCGTCCTCGGCCGAAAACCCCTCCCGCGTGGAGATCACCACGGGCTTCTCGAACTTCTCAATGCTTTGAATGCGCCCGTCCCGATAGAGGAGGGCCCCCACCTTCACAACGGCCAGCCAGAGGGAGGAGCTGTTCCAAAGAAAACTGTACGACCCGTCCACCGCCACGAGATCGCGCCGCTCTTCGGCTGCCTGGAACGGGGTGACCTGCGTGGGCGGCTCGAAATCCGTGCGCTGGCTGTACTCCAGGATCTGGCCCAGTCCCGAGCGCAGGTCCTCGAGCACATTCAGGCGACCACCTCGGCCAAGGATTCGCCCTCGGGTGTCATCGTCACCCGGATCCGGCCCGGGAACCGTTCGGCCACCTCCGCCAAGTGCGTGATGAGAATGACCTTCTCAAAGAAAGCCCCCATCTTGAACAGCTTGGCGACGAAGAGCTCCCGGGAGCGCTCGGTATCGAGGGACCCGAGATCCCCCTCGTCGATGAAGAGGGTCTTCATGCGGCCGTAGGTCCGTCCGACCTGGGGCATGCTGGCCAGCTCCTTGGCTACGGCGAAGCGCAAGGCCGCATTAATCTGCGTCCGTTCCCCCCCGCTGAACACGCCTACGTCATGCCACTCTCCGTCCACCCCTTCTACAAGGATACGGATCCCGTAGCCACCCGACTCTTCGTGGGTCTCCAATCGGACCCTGCGCAAGCGGCCGTCCGTCAGGTCATCCAGGTTCCGGGTGGTCTCGATCTCCAGTTCCGGGAGGAGGCGGTTGACCGCGTACATGACCACCCCCTTCCGGTGGAAGACCCCGTCCTTTAGGACCGCGTAGACCTCGGCGCGGCCACGCAATTCCTTGAGGCCCTCGTCCAGGGCCTTCAGCTTGACCTCCAAGGCCTCGAGCTCCTGAACGCGCACCTGGGCCGCCTTCAGCTCCCCTTCCGACTGGAGGAGGGCCTTGGTCGCCTCGTCCTTCGCTCCTCGGAGGGGCTCAAGCTGGTTGTGAAGTTCCTGATATCGGCCTTCCGCTTTCTTTAGCCCCTCCAGGGTCTTCGCATCGCGGCGAAGTCCCTCCTCTAGCGCGCCCCGTTGCTCTTTCATCTCCTGCAACTGACCGACGAGGCCCCCCAAGTCCTGCAATTCGACTTGGGTCCGACGAAGGGTCTTCTCCGCCGCCGGCAGGTGCGCCACACGACTCTGGAGGGCCGTGAGCCGCTCGGCCTGCGGGGCGTCGAAGCCGACGGCCTCTTGCCTGTCCTTGAGCTCCCTCAACCGATCCGCGAGTTTCTTCTGACGTCCTCCCGCCTCCTTCCGTTTCGCCTTCAACTCCGCCCGGATGGTCCGGATCGTCTCCTGAATCTCGCTGAACAGGAACGTGTCCCGATTGATGCTCTCGGTCTCTCGCCTGACCGCCTGGAGGGCTCGGCGACTCTCCTCCTGCTCCCTCCCCAGACGCTCAAGCAACGGCCTCTGCTCCGCGAGCCACGCCATTTCCTGGTCGATGCGACGCACGCGCTCTTCGAGGGACCCCTCTTGTCGGAGAAGGCCAAAGGCCTCGTCCACCCCCATGCTGGTGGCGAGCGTGGCGAGCCGCTCTTGGGCGTCGGCAACCTTTCGACCCAGCTCACGGTCGATCTGCGTGGCGGCCTGGTCCGCATCCCGGAGACGGTCCTCGCCGGCCCGGATTTCCGTGGACAGAATGGTGAAACCGTGCTGTTTGTCGAGGAGTGCCTTGACCTCGTCCTCCTCGCTTCGCCGTTCGTCCACCTCTTTCTCGAGGGCCGCCATCTGTTCCTGAAGAGCGGGGAGGCTGGCCTGGTCCGTCCGCTTCTCCTTCAATCGCTCCTCCAATTCGGCCAACGCCGTCCGGTGCTCCTCCTGCTTCGCTCGCGCCTGGAGGTAGCTCTCGTGCTCTGCCTCGCGCTGCACGAACTCCTCTTTCAACGACGCCAGCTGCCCTTCGACCTCCTTGAGGGCCTCACGCTGCATCGTGACCACGCCCTCGAGGGCCACGGCCTCCTCATGCCGTTCGGGCAGCTTCGCGACCTGGTCACCGAGGGCATGAGACTCTCCCTCGGCCCCCTCGATGCGGGCAAGGACCCCGTCAAGGAGTGCCTTGGCGGCTCCGGCCGCTTTCTCGAAGGTCTCCAAACGGAAGAGCTTCTGAAAGACCTCCAACCGTTTCGAGGAACTCTCCGCCCCCAGCTCCTTCATTTCCTCCTGTCGGACGAAGGTCGAGTTCCGGAAGCCGTCGTAATCCAGGCCGACAATATCCTCGATGAGATCCTCCAACTCCGGAATGGTGCCCCGAAGGTGTTTGCCATCCCGTTCCACGGTCAGGTACGAGGAGCCGCCGTTGTCGATGCCCCGGCCCACCTCATAGCGGGTGCCGCCCTGTCGGAAGGCAACGCGGACGTGCCCTCCGGGCTGCACGATGTCTGAAATCGTGACGGTCCGCAGGTCCGTCCGGGTGCTTCGCTTGTAGAGAGCGAAGGTGATTGCATCGAGGATGGACGTCTTCCCCGCCCCCGTCGGTCCCGTGATCGCCGTAAAGGTCTCCGGGAAGGAGATGGGAGGCCTCGTCTTCCGGAGGTAGCGCATGAATCCCTTCATCTCGACCTCCTCGATTACGAGGCCTTCGTCCGGCGCGACCGTCTCGGTCTCGACGGCGAGGGTCTCCTGGGAGTCCTGTGTGTCCTGCGCGGCCCCCTCGCCGAAGGAGTCCAGGGTCCTCAACCCAAGACCTCCCGGAGAATCTCCTCGCCGTCCCGTAGAATGTCCTCCATCCGGGCGTGGTCCGCGTAGTTCAGCTCGATGTACTCTCGGAAGAGGCGGAGGGGGTCCAGGGTGAATTCGGGCGCGGCGACCTTCTCCCGTTCTCGGTAGCGGTACCCCACGTCGTAGTGGAAGGCCCCGGAGAGACGACGCGCTAGGGCGGTCTCGTCGATCCGTTGCCTCTGGCCCTCGTCCAAGCGGACATGGAGCCGCACCAGGGCTCCTTCGAGGTCCTCCGGGAGGGCGTTGAGGATCGACTCGGTGGCGTCCTCCCCTCCGAGGTCGACTTCCACTTTCATCATGGGTCGCGTGGGGAGCGGATGAAAGGCCCAGCTCTCGGCCGGGCGGTACGTAAGGAACCCCTTGTCGTCCCCCTCCTCACCCCAGTCCACCCGCTCGGGGGCGCCTACGTAGACGACCCGATCGCCGACGGTCTGGTGAAGGTGAATGTGGCCGAAAATCCCGAGCTCGACAGCCTCCGGGATCCCAGCCAGGCGCAAGGAGAACTCGCCGGGGAGTACCTCGGGGGAGGCCGTGGAGCGCACCTGGGCCCCATCTACATAGTAGTGGCCGAAGAGCAGGATGTGGGCGCCGCGGGCCTCGTCCGTCCGCCGCCGCATCCACTCCTCGAGCATCCGCCGGCCGAGCTCGAAAATCTGCTCTCGGGGCACGTCCTCGCCGAGCCTTTCGCGGACCCGGTCGAGAATCTGTTCTGGGTGTAGATACGGAAGGAGAAGGGCGGTGACGGTCTCTCCCTCGACGGTCACCTCTCGGACCGCCGGCTCACGGAAGACCTCCACGTGGGGGTAGCCCCGGAAATCCTCCAACGAAGTCCCGCGCGCCCACATCCGGGGCTGGTCGTGGTTGCCCGCGATGAGCCAGGTGGGAATGCCCGCCTCCCCCAGCGGTTCGATCACGTCCCGACGCACCTGCTCGCGAAAGGTGGGACTCACGTGGGTCCGGTCAAAGAGGTCCCCGGTCACCACGAAGACATCGGCCTTCTGGGCGATGGCGTACTGGGCGGAGCGGACGAAGTTACGGTGAAGGTCGAGGGCTCGGGCCGAGACCCCGGTCTCGGGATCCAGACGGTAGGGAAAGTTCACACCTTCGTGAACGTCGGAGACCGCGACGAGACCGCCCATCCGGCGGGCCTACCAGGCCGAGATGCTTATAGCCTTGAGGGGGAGGTCATCAAAAGTACTCCTCTCAACTCGGCGACTACGACGGACGTGGAGGGAGCCGGCCTCCTCCGCCGTTCCTCACGAACGCAATCCCGCTCGCCATCGTACGGCGCGCCAGGTCGATGAGCCAGCTCGGCACCTGCCGCTTCGATCTGATCAAGGCCCGCATGACAAAGGAGAGCGTCCGAAGAAGGCGATGGGCACCGCGGAAGGGGACGGGCAGCCACTCAACGAGCTTGCCCGGGATGGACCGGTATTCCACCGATGGCGTCGAGGCGAGAGGCGTGGGTGTCCGAACCGCCGGGTGAGGTGGTTTCCTTGCGCCCGCGCCCGGGGACTCGCCCCAGATCAGGGGCAGGAGGGTCCGAATCCCTCGCATCTCGTTCATGTCGCCGACCCAGGCGGCCAA
>JAZFPV010000188.1:0-4248 GCA_036444795.1 Thermoplasmata archaeon | reverse complement strand
GACGCGGACCGGGTGATTTTTTCTGACGAAAAAGGTGTGTACGTCTACGGGGACCGTTCGTTGGCCCTCGTGGCGGGTCACATGGTCGGGAAGGCGGGCGGCGGCATCGTGGTCACGCCCGTGAGCTCTTCGAGTTGCGTGGAAGACGCCGTCCGGGAGGCGGGGGGGCAGGTGGTCTACACCCCCGTGGGAGCGCCCCTCGTCGCACGGAAGATGCTTGAGCTGCACGCCACCTTTGGCGGGGAGGAGAACGGAGGACTCATCTTCCCCAACCACCAGTATACCCGAGATGGGGCGCTGGGCCTCGCGGTCATGCTGGAGATTCTCGCGTCGGGGGAGGAAGCCCTCTCCGATCGCCTGCGGAGGATCCCCGCCTACCATCTCGTGAAGGGAAGATGGCCTTGTCCGCCCGAGAGCCGGGACGACGTCATGGCCGCCCTCGCGCAGCGTGTCGCCGACCGGAAGGTGGACCGGACGGACGGGTTGAAGGTCTTCTACGAAACGGGTTGGGTGCTCGTGCGTCCTTCGGGGACCGAGGCCATCATCCGGGTCTTCTCGGAAGGGAAGACGCCCGAGGAGGCCCAAGAGCTCTACGATGACGTGAGCGGATTGCTGGAGGAGATCAAGGCCTCTCTCTGAGCCCCTCAAACCACCGGGACAAGCCACAAATAGAGGGCCAAGGCGAAGACCGCTCCGAAGGAGGTGGCGATCAGGTTGACGGTCTTCTTCGAGATGAGCCCTCGCTCCTCCAGGGTCGCCCCCGCCACGCTATCGACCTGGCATCCCAGGAAACCCACGACGATGGGGATGGCCAGGATGGCGGGCTGGATGGGGAAGGTCGGTGGCACATTCAAGCCCAGAGGAATGAGGGTGAGGAAGATCCACGCGATGAGGGCCGTGTAGAGCGCCGCCAGAAGGGCGGCCGCCTGTCCGAGGTAGGAGACGCCGCCGTTGGTCCCGGGAGGAACGCGTTCCAGGTTGGTGATGCGGTAGGCATTCGGCGAGAGGACCCCGAGCTCGCTTGCCAGCGTATCGGACGCGGCGACGGCGATGGAGGACACAAAGAGCAGCCCTGCGAGCTCCTTGGGGATGGCGTCACTGAAGCTCAGGACCGCGATGAGGGTCGGGACCAAGCCGTTGGCCAATACGTTGTCCCAGTGGCGCTCTCCCCGGACCCCTTCCTGCGCGCCCAGGCCCTTCTTGACCTCGAACCGGTAGCGCGTCGCGACGAAACTTGTCAGGAGGAAGAGGAGGAGCAAGAAGAGCCAGAGGATGTCGCCGAAGATGCCGATCGTAAAACCCACGGCGAACGCGGCCAGGGAGCCATCCCAGGTGAGGACCCCCTTGTAATACGCCAGCGCGGAGAGAGCCGTGGTCAGGAGGGTCGTCACCAGGACGACCTCGAGGGTCACCATCGCGGGGCCATGCTCCCGGTTCCTTACTTAGCTTTGTCGGCTCCGTTTCAACCCCAGCGATCCAGGCGACTCTGGCTCTGGGAGGCCGCGCCTTCCTCCAGCCGACGGATGGCGGTACGGACTCGGGCCTCCGAGAAGTCAAATCCCTGACACAGGAACTCCAGGATCCCGTCCCCGTCGGGCTCTTCCCGGACGAGCCGGTAGTCGTCGGTGACATTGGGCTCCAGGAAGATGCGACGCACCTCATCGACATGCTCCAGGTCCAGGTTGGCCGCCTCCTGCGCGGTCTCCAAGTCGCCGTGCTTTTGGATCAACTTCAAGGCCTTCTTCGGACCGATCCCCTTGATCCCCTCGTTGAAGTCCGTGCCGATCAAGAGGGCCATGTCGACGAGTTGCTCCCGGCTGACCCCGAGGGATTCGAGGTTCTCCGCCAGGCGGATGAGCTCGATTTGGATCGTGACGTACTCATTCCGTCGGGGGAGCTTGCGGCGGCCCGAGAGGTTGAGGTTCTTCACCAGCCGGTTCGAGCCAAACAGGAGGGCATCGTAGTCTTGCGAGCCCGTGGCCCAGGCGTCCCCTCGCCGGACCATGTGGCTGGTCTGGGCTTCTCCGTCGGAGGGGGCCTGGACTATGGGGACCCCCATGAGTCGGAGAAGTTCCTGGGCGCTTTCGATCAGGGGGTCGGTCAGCCGCACCGCCTGCTGCGCTTTGCGCCGGGCCCGTTCCAGGTCGCCGGCCTCACGTGCCTTCTTCCATTCGACCTCCGCCCGGGCGCGGATGCCGGCTCGGACCTGCAAGACCCCCCGTTTGAGGGGGTGGGGGGCGCCATCGAAGACGAAAATCGGCAGGCCGCCTTGCTGCAGCACCGTGGAGGTTCGGTAGATCAGGCCGCTCAGATGGGACGTCACCCGTCCCTGACGATCCATGAGAGGGGTGCCGTCGGGCTGGCGGATGATCGAGAGAAACTGGTAGAGGACGTTGTAGGCGTCGATGGCGATGGCCTTCCCCCGGAAGTCCTTCAGCCGCTGGGGGGTGTACTTCAGGAGGACCCCGAGGTCGACGCCCATCGCCGGACGGGGGAGTGGACTCGCCTCTAAGAGCTTTCGCCCGAGGGGAAGACCGCGATGGTGAAGGTTTCCTCGCTGATTTCCACTTCCGCGATGTACCCCTCGTCGCCCGCGTCGGAGACGAAGCGTAGGTCCTTCGCGTTGGCTTCCCCGACGAGGTATTCCTTCTGCTTCCCGAGCAACATGTGGAGACGCTCGGGGGCCACCAATTCGATGACGACGGGGTCCGAGTCCTCTAGCCCCAGATCCTTTCTCGCCTCAACGACGATCTTTACGATCTCGTTTGCGAAGCCCTCGGCCTCCTCGTCTTCGGTAAGGCGGGTGTCCATGAAGATCATCCCCTCGCCGAAGTCCTGGACGACGACGTGCGGCGGAACCACGGCCTGGAAGCTAACCATGTCCCCATGGACCTTGACGATCTGGCCTTCGATCCCCATCTCGTAGCCTCCCTTGTCGATGCCCGTCTTGATCTTCCAGGGGTCCTGGGACATGAGGATGAGCTGGATCTTACGCGACCAGGTTCGGTAGGCGTCCTCTAGGGCATCCTCGTCGATGGTCATCCGGAGGTCCACCCCGTGCCAGATCTCCCCGGCCTCCAAGACGTCGACTTCTCGGGCGTTCGCGTGACTGAGGATCATGGCCCGGAAGTTCTCTGCTGCGGCGGCGACGTTGGGTGTCTTCGCCCGGATGGCGATCCGGGGTACGGGCCAGTGATACTCCAGGCCCGCCTTCCCTCGCGCCTTGCGGACCGCCTTGTCAATTTCCTTCACGATATCGATGAATTCCTTCAACGACTCGTCGTCGAGTTCCACCATGATGGCGCCTCCCTCTCCCTTCGGCCTTTCCGTGGGGGAAGGCTTCCCTGCCCCCTCTTTCGGCCCGAGGGCTGTACGGACCGCGGCGAGCGCCCCGGTGGGCCCTTTCTCAATGAGTGCCTTTTCCACCTCCGGCATCATGGCCTCCACCCGGGCCTTGCGCTCTCTGGCGACCAGGCCCTCCAAGAGGTCTTGGGTAATGGGGCTCGAGGCCAGCGCTCCCAGGTCCGCGCCCTTGGCCTGGGACACGAGGAGGGCCTTCCGTACGATCTCCTGGAGCCCCTCCAGGGCCTCCGGGTCGTCGTCCCAGTCGGCTAGGTGGTCCCCGTACCGGTCCTCGGCCTCGGACAGGATCTGAATGAGATAGAGAGGCAAGAGCTCGGGCTCGCTTCCCACGACGACGGTGGCCAAGTAGCAGGACTCCCCGCGTTCGAGGAGGATCTGGCTGTCCTCGAAGTCCATCCGCTTGATGCCGACGCGCTGCTTGCTCGAGTAGGCATCCGCCAAAAACTCCTGTACACCCTGGATCATGGAAGTGAAGCGTTCCTCATCGAGTTCCTCTCGGAACCTCTGGCTCTCGTGGACGAGTACCTGACCATCGGGGAGGAAGAGCAGGGCGTCTTCGACGGCATACGTCCCCTTCCGTGCGATCGTGACATCCCGGATGTAGTGGGCGACGTAGGGCGCGTCATCCAAGAGTCGCTCGTAACTCACACGCAGGTCCGCGAGGGTGGCCCCTGCTTTCTTGGGCCGGAGACCCACCGTGAGCCTCTGGGTCTCTCCCGGGCCCAGGCCGCGGACCGTCGTGGGCCCCTTGACCTCCATGTCGCTCCCGAACGCGACGGTGATGTCCTTCGCGGGCCATGTCCCCTTATTGGTCAGTTCCATCTCGTACCGTGACCAAGAACCCACCTGGAGAGGCGGGAGGGTCCCTTCGATGTGGACCTCGGG
>JAZFPV010000187.1:0-2903 GCA_036444795.1 Thermoplasmata archaeon | reverse complement strand
CGGCATTCTCATATGGTCCCGCCGTGGGGACAACCCTGGCGTGGGCGTTGGCTGGGGGATCTCTGCTGTTCTACGGCCTGGTATACCGTGACAGATGGGTCCGATACGGCGGGTTCGTTGCTGTTTTCGCAGCCGTAGGTAAGATCTTCGTCGCGGACCTTGTGGGTGTCGCCATCGAGATTCGAATTGCCGCGCTGATTGTGGTTGCAGGGCTCCTGCTTCTTGTCTCGTTTACTTACGCGCGTGTGGGGCGGAAGGACGTCATGGTCCAAGACGAAAAGAAGAGGACCAACTAGAGCGCCTCAAGTTCGAGGATTTGCTCCGACGAATCGAATCGGCGAACGCTGTGGGAGGCTTTATGCTCAGAGGGCTTTCTTCCGCCCTTACGTGGACCTAGCCGTAATCGTGGGGACCCGGCCGGAAATCGTGAAGATGGCCCCGGTCGTCCTGGCCTTGCGCGATATAGGCGTCTCATTCTCCTTGGTTCATACCGGGCAACATTACGACCAAGAGTTGTCCGGCGTCTTCCTCGAGGAACTAGGGCTGGGCGCCCCCGATGCCGTACTCGACGTGGGTTCGGGATCCCAGGCGAAACAGACGGCGGAGGCCCTCGTTCGACTGGAGGACTACTTCGTCGAGGACCCGCCCAGGCTGATCCTCGTCGAGGGGGACACGAACACGGTTCTTGCGGCCGCGCTGGCGGGGGCGAAGCTCGGCATCGACATCGGGCACGTGGAGGCGGGTCTGCGAAGCCACGATCTCCGGATGCCGGAGGAGCACAACCGGCGGTTGACCGACCACCTCTCCTCCTATCTCTACGCCCCCACCGACATCGCATCCAAGAACCTCCGTCAGGAGGCCGTCTGGGGATCCATCTGGATCACCGGGAACACGGTCATTGATGCCAGCCTCCGATACCTCCCCCTCGCCGAGAGCCGATCCCAGGTAATGGACCTCGTCCCCTTCGATCGATTCTGCCTCGTGACCGCCCATCGGTCCGAGAACGTCGACGACCCGGACACCCTCCGGGAGCTCGTGGACCTCCTCCGAAAGGCCCCCCTTCCCGTGGTATACCCCGTGCATCCTCGGGCCGAGACCCGCATGAAGGAGGCGGGCATCTACGAGCACCTTCATGCGTCGGAGAACGTCCGACTCCTCCCGCCCTTGGGCTACTTCGACTTCCTTGTCCTCATGAAGCGCTCGACCTTCATCCTCACAGACTCCGGCGGGATTCAGGAGGAGGCGACGTCGCCCGGCATCCAGAAGAAGGTCTTCGTCTTTCGCCGAAGCACGGAACGCCCCGAGGCGGTGGCCTCCGGACATGCGACGGTCGTCGGCACCTCCGCCGAGGGGGCGCTGTCGGCCATGCGGGAGTACCTCGACGACCCGGCTCCCCCTTCCGGACCGAGCCCGTACGGAGACGGAACGAGCGGCGCCCAGATCGCCTCCCTCGTCCAAGAGGCCCTGGCCAGAGGACCGGGCCCGCTGGGTCAAAAGGACGCCGTGTAACGCCTCGGAAACGCTTTTATAGAGACCTGTAATCTACGGGCCGCTCCGCAAGGGGCCCTTGTCAGATGGGATGGATGGGATGCGCGCAACGCGACGGAGCCGCAGCTGTCGGTAGGGTGTCGCTTCTTGTTTTTGAAGGAGATCGAACTCGAGAACTTCAAGTCCTTCGGCCGACGCCTCCGGCTGCCCATCCTCTCCGGCTACACCGCCATCACGGGCCCCAACGGCAGCGGGAAGAGCAACATTAGCGACGCCGTGATCTTCGTCCTCGGCCCCAAGAGCTCCCGGGTCATTCGGGCGGGACGGCTTACGGACCTCATCTACGACGGGGGGAAAGGCGGGAAGCCGGCCAACCACTGTCGCGTCTCCCTGGTCTTCGACAACGAGGACCGTGCGATCCCCCTGGATGCGGAGGAGGTTCGACTCACCCGCTACGTGGGCCGCTCGGCGAGCGTGAAGGATGGCTACAACTCCTACTTCTACGTGAACGGCAAGAAGGCCAACCTCGCGGACTTCGACACCCTTCTTGCAAACGCCAGGATCTCAGCCGACGGCTACAACATCGTCCAGCAAGGGGATGTCCAGGGCATCGTCGAGATGACCCCCGTGGAGCGACGTCGTGTCCTCGAGTCCATCGCGGGCATCTCCCGGTTTGATGAGGACATCCACCAGGCGGAGCGCAAGCGTGGGGGAGTTGAGGAGGACCTGGGTCGGATCGAGATCATCCTCAAGGAGATTCGCCGCCAGCTCGGACAGCTCGAACGAGATCGCGAGGGGGCCTTGCGGTATCGGGAGTTGCAGGAGGCGCTGGAGACCGCACGCGGCCAGAAAGCGCATAAAGAGATTCAGCTGCTCCAAGGGCAACTCGCCTCCGCCCGCGAGCAGATCCAGCGATACGAGTCGGAGCGGGAGCGGTGGAGAGAGAGGCTGGCCCGCCTCCGGGAAGCGCTCGCGGAAGAGGAGGAGCGCCTCCAGGCGCTGGAAGCACGACTCGCGGAGGAGGGGGGAGAGGAATTTCAGACCCTGCGTGCCAAACTGGACGACCTCCGCGTCGAGCGGGCGCGGGCGATCGACGGAATGGAGCGTCGCAGGGAGCGGGGAAAGGAACTCCGAGGGGAGATGACTCGTCTCCAAGGTGACCTCAAGAAGGTTCTTGCAAAGCTGGAGACACTGCAGGCGCAGGAGGCAGAGACCGAGATTCAGAGACTCGCCGAGGCGAGGGCATCGAAGGAGTCTCAGATTGCCGAGGTCGAGAAGGGCGCTTCCAGATCCGATGCCAGTGTGCTGAAGCTCCAGAAAGCCGCCGCTGTCCTTGATCAGGAGATTGACGCCCAGGATGCCGTCTGCCGGGGGCTGCTCCTCGAGAAGGAAAGACTCACGCAGCGTCAGGAGCA
>JAZFPV010000186.1:0-5726 GCA_036444795.1 Thermoplasmata archaeon | reverse complement strand
GGACCACGCGGACCCCCGAGGGCATGTCCTTCGCCGCGAAGGTGCCTCAGACGGTGACCCATGACCGTCTCCTCCGGGTCGAGAAGGGAGCCGGCCGCGAGTTGCAGGACTATTGCGATCTCATGATGCCCCTCCTGGATGCCGGAAAGCTGGGGGTACTCCTCCTCCAGCTCCCGCCGCGCCTCCGGTTCGTCGAGGATCGGACCCGCGCCTTCTTCGAGGTCCTCCCGGAGGCGTTTCCCTTCGCCATCGAGTTCCGGAATGCGAGTTGGATGGTCCCCGAAGCCTTCGACTTGCTACGGGAGTTTGGTGTGACGTACACGGTCGTGGACGAGCCGTTGCTCCCTCCCGAAGTCCACGTTACCTCCTCCCTCGCTTACTTCCGATGGCACGGCCACGGCGCCGACCCGTGGTACGATTACCGGTACACGCCGCAGGAGTTGGAGCCCTGGATTCCCCGATTGGAGGAGACGGCTCGGACGGTCGACACCCTCTACGGATACTTCAACAACCACTTTCACGGCTATGCCCCGGAGAACGCGTTGGAGGTCTTGGAGATGCTGGGGGCACTCACCCCGGACCAGAGTCGGACTCTGCGCCGGATGAGGGACTACCGCCGGGGTGTTTTGCGATCCCGGCACGGCCGCGTGAAGATCACGAAGCTGGACGACTTTGAGGCAGGGCCCGAAGACCCCTCGCCCTCGGATCTCCTCACCGGTCTCACCACGAAGCCCCGGCTGGAGAGGGCACAGGGTCTGATGGGGGAGGTGAGATTGGACCGGGTCGAGGGCCGGGTCCAAGCCGAGGTCAACCAGTACGCGGTGTCCCTGGATCCGGACGGGCGCGTCCTTCGGCACGACTGCCCGGATTGGCGCAAGAACATCCCGACGGGCCCCCTGTGCAAGCACGTGTGTGCGGTGCTGCTGGCCCTCCCGCGCGAGGAGGCCGTCTCCGTTCTGGCGGACCTCAAGCTCTTCGAGGGCAAGTGGCGCCGGGAGGATCTCCCTACACGATGAGGTACCCGCCGTTCACGTGGAAGGTCGCCCCGGTAACGTAGCGGGCTTCTTCGGAGACCAGGTACGAGATCATGGAGGCCACCTCATCGGGAAGCCCGATTCGCCCCACGGGGATGCGCCGATTCCGGGTCTCTCGATCTGCCTCCGAGTAGTCCTTGAGGATGTCGGTCTCGATGGTACCCGGGGCCACGGCGTTCACGGTGATGCCATCGCGGGCCACCTCGAGGGCCACAGCCTTGGTCAGTCCGAGGAGACCTGCTTTCGCGGCCGCGTAATCAGCCCCGTGGTCCGTCCCTCGGACGCCAATTTGACTGGACACATTGACGATGCGGCCCCAGCCGGCCTCCCGCATGGAAGGCAGGACGGCCTGGATGGTGTGAAACGCGCCCGTCAGGTTGACGCTCAGGGTTCTCTCCCAACGTTCTGGCTCCAGCTCGTCGACCGTAACGCGTCGGTAGATGCCCGCGTTGTTCACGAGGATGCCGATGGGACCCAAGGCCTCCGAGGCTTCTCGGACCATCCGGCGGACCTCCTCTCGGGAAGCCACATCGGCGCGGAAGGCCAGGCTGCGCGGTCCGGCCTGTTCGACTCGAGTCGCGACCTCCATCGCGGCGTCCTCTCGCTTTACGTAGTTTACGACTACATCGTGGCCGTCGGCCGCCAACCGGAGTGCCGTGGCCCGCCCGATCCCCCTCGAGGCCCCCGTGACCAAGCTGACGCGCTTCATCAAGGAACGACCACGGATTGGGGAGTCGGCGTTAAGGTTTGGCCCTATGCCTCGGGTTTTAGCTCGACGAGTTCGAGGCCTTCCTCGCACATCGGGCACGCCTTGGGCGGATGCTTGCCGCCCTTCTCATGAATGAGGGTATAGCTTGGGCTTCCCTCGAAGTCGTCCCGCTTCTCCCGACGGTCGACGAGGCTGGCGACGGCGACCACGGTCGAGCCCTTGGACCGGATGTATTCGGCCACCGAGGCGAGGGTCCCCCCCGTGAGGATCGCATCGTCCACGAGGATGACCTGGTCGTTGTCGTCGATCTCGATAAAGGGACGGAACCCCCACCCGTTCGCCCTACGGTTCGCCCATAGGATCCGATCGGCGTCCAGGTGTTCGCCCATCCAAAAGGCGACGGGGATGCCCGCGTCCATCGGCGCGATGACCGTGAAACGCTTAGCCTTCTCGAGGCGGTAGAGGATGCCCGACCGGCGCAGGACCCGACCGAGGGAGACGGAGAGGATCTTGGCGTCCCGGGAGTGCTGGAGGGCCAGGGGGACCTGGAAGAAACGCTTGTAGTGCAACTTGCTCCGGGGGAGACGAAAGTGCCCTTCCTTCAGGGCGCCCGTGGATCGAAGGATGTCCCAGGCCCGTTCGACCTCTCGCTCGGTGGCGTAGTAACGTTCCGTCCTTCCCACCCCCTCTCTGGTCTCGACGCGCCATAGGCTTCTCTTCTTAACCTCTTTTCCGGCCTCCGGACCCCGGTTCTCGGCCGACTCATCGCTATTATATATGCACGCTCGGATAGTGAAACGGGGACCGCCGGGAGGGGGATTCAGGCGGGACAATCGTGGGTGAGGAGGAAGAAGACCGCGAACTCTTGGTGAAGTGTCCGACCTGCGGGCGCATCTCGGAAGGGTGCGAGCACGTCTCGGGAGAAGACCTGGAGGCTCTGCGACGCCTCATCCGAGCCGGGGTGAGCGTGTACGAGAACGAGGAGGACGCCCAGGAGGAAGAACTCTTCGCGCCCTCCGAGGAGGAGCCCAAGGGGACCGAACTCTACCAGATCCTCGAGCCCCGCTTTACCCTGGACGACGTCGTCCTCACGTCCCAGACACGGGAAGCGATCGAGGACGCGTTGACGGAACTCCGGCACAAGTGGCTCATCTTCGAGGCCTGGGGGCTTGCCGATGTCGTCCGGAAGCGGAAGGGGCTTTCCCTCCTGTTTGCGGGCCCTCCCGGTACGGGGAAGACCATGACGGCGGAGGCCCTCGCTCACGCCGTGGGGAAGTCCCTGATGGTCGTGAATTACGCGCATCTCGAGAACATGTGGGTGGGGGAGACCGAGAAGAACATCGAACGGGTCTTCCATAATGCCTGGAGCGAGGACGCGGTGCTCTTCTTCGACGAGGCCGATGCCGTGTTCCATCGCCGGGGTCCGACGGCGGCCCCGTGGGCCAACCGGGACGTCAACGTGCTGCTCAGCCGGTTGGAGGACTTCCCGGGCATGGTCATCCTGGCCACGAACCTGACCCAGGTCCTGGACCGCGCCCTCGACCGTCGCGTCGACATCCCTGTGGAGTTTGAGATGCCCGACGCCGGGATGCGGGAAGACATCTATCGGAAGCTCATGCCGCGCCTCGCCCCTCTGAGCGGGGACGTGGACTTTCGAGAGTTGGCCCGGCGGCACCGCCTCTCGGGCGGCCACATCCTGAATGTCATCCGTCAGTCCATGCGGTACGCTGCCCGTCGCGACGGAATTCGCCGCATTGTGACCATGGACGACCTGCAGGCCGCCGCCCGGCGGGAGATCGCCAAGGGCCAGGTGATGAACCGCAACCACCTCGAAGAAGACAACGAAGGGAGTCCGGGCCGTCGGGTTGCCTATCACGGGTAAGCCGAAGGTCAACGATTAAGAGCCGAGGGCGCCCTCCTTCTGTTGCCTATGGGCGTCAACCTGACTCCCATTCTCCAGCCTACGGTGCTCCGTCTGGACGACCTGCGAGGCCGGAGCTTCGCCGTGGACGGCAACAACGTCTTGTATCAATTCCTGGCCCTCATTCGCCGCCCCGACGGCACCCACCTGACGGATCGCGAGGGGAACGTCACCTCCCACCTCGTCGGCCTCCTCTATCGCACCACTCGGCTGATCTCGGACTACGCCATGGAGTTGGCCTTCGTGTTCGACGGTCGACCGTCGGAGCGCAAGCGGGCCGAGCTTCGCAGTCGGCGCAAGGTCCGGGAGAAGGCGAAGGAGGAGTACGAAGAGGCCGTGGCGCGGGAGGACTATGCCACTGCCTGGTCGAAGGCCGTCACCTCGACGCTGTTGACGCGGGACATGATCGCCGACGCCCAGCGACTCCTGACCCTCCTCGGGGTCCCCTGGGTTCAAGCCCCGAGCGAAGGCGAGGCCCAAGCCGCCTACCTCTGTGCCCAAGGCGACGTATGGGCGACCTCCACCCGGGACTACGACGCGTTGCTCTACGGGACGCCCCGTCTTCTCCGGTATCTCACCATCGCCGGACGGGAATTCCTCCCCAGCCGACGCACTTCGCGGCCCTTGGAGCCGGAACTTCTCGAGGCCGAAAGTGTGCTCAGGAACCTAGGGCTCACACGCGCGCAGCTCGTCGACCTCGCCCTCCTCGTGGGGACGGACTACAATCCAGGCGTTTACGGAATTGGACCGAAAACGGCGCTCCAGCTTTTGCGGGAGCACGGTCGCATCGAGGATTTGCCCGAGGACATCCGAGTCCAGCTCCCCTCGGATTTCGACGTCCTTCGCGATCTCTTCCTTCAGCCTCCCGTCGAGGAGACGTATGAGATTCGGCAAGGGCCGGTAGATCCGGAGGGCGTCCTCGCTTTCCTGTGCGAGGAGAAGGACTTCGCGCGGGAGCGCGTCACCCAGGTCTTGGACCGCCTCACGCGCCGGACTCGTCAGCCCTCACTCGAGACGTTCGAAACCTGACCGCTCGTTCCCACCGGGAAGGTTAAAGTACCGGAGGATGTGGCGCGACTGGGATGATTGACCTCCCCTCCTTCCGCGACGAACATCCGGACCTTTGCCCGGAAAATCGAATTCGAGTACCGGGCCTGGGGGGTTCATCCCTCGAGGAATCGCGGGAGGTGAAGGACTGGGAGGACGCCTATACGGGGGTGATCGAGGCGGGTTCCTGGGACGATCCGCCCCCGGTTCGCAAGCGAATGCAAGAGGCCGGCGCCGAGGCCTTTGGGTACTACCGCTCCTTCCGTCTGGACCCGGAGGATTGGGGGCTCTACCTGAACGGCCCTCCCATGGTGGGCTTCGCGAAGGAAGTCCTCCGGGTTCTGAGCATGAGCTTCCTGGAGTTGGAGAAGCGAGTCCCTGAGGAGAAGGCCCGGGAGGTCGCCTTCCGCATGGCCTACGACGTCACCTTCAATCACCTGTCTCTCCACGCGAGCATGGACGCCTTCGCCGCGCAGCACGAGGTCGAAGACGACGTAACCTACTACGCCACCTACCAAGAGGGCCCCTACGCCGCGTCTCTGAAGGACATGACGGGTCCCGATGGATACAACTGGGAGGAGGTTCTTGCCAACGTCGTCTCTTTGCGCTCGTTTCTCAACCCCACCATGACAGTGGAATTCGGGGACCGGGTGGAGTCCTACTTCAATGACGAGGAAAAGTTTCGTTGGAACGGGTTCCTCATGTCCGGGTTGCTCACGAGCGAATTGACCTACGTCATGCGCCCCTTCCCCGCGAGTCATAAGAACTTCACGGAGTTTCTCCGGCGGGCTGGGGAGGTGGGGCCGTATGCCCATATGGCGATCCTATACCACCTCAACACCGAGGCATTCAACGCGGGTCTCCGTCGACTGGCGAGCGTCCTTCTCGGGGGGAAGGAGGTGGAGGGGGCCGAAACGACCCTGCTCAACCCGGTGAATCCGCCGATCCATCTCAGCGTGGGATGAGAGAAGCCTCTTGCGCCCTAGGAGCATGGGCCCGCGTTTGGTCCCAGAGA
>JAZFPV010000185.1:0-5337 GCA_036444795.1 Thermoplasmata archaeon | reverse complement strand
CTCGACCGTCACCGTGGGCGGCTCGACGGAGCTGAGCATCTCCCTCATCTCGGGGCTGGCCACCCCGGGCCGCGTGTTTCGGGATCTGAACGGGAACGGCACATTCGACCCCGACGAGGGCCTTCTGAGAGTCCGTATCCGTATCTCGACGCCCTCCGCGCCCACATTCACGACCCTGACTGCGGCGGATGGGGTGTTTGAAGCGACTCTCGTCGAGACCGCGAACTACGTATGGTCCATCGAGGAAGACGCCTTCGAGCGTGTGTCCGTCGGCCCGGCGTCTCCCCGCGACCTTGCCGCGCGCGCCCCCATCGAACTCGTGGCTCGGAACGTGAGCGTTACCGGTCAACTCACCGCCCTCCCGGCAGTGGACCTCTCCGGCCTCACTGTGACCTTCGAGGCGGTGAGCAACGGGGCGGCCTCCGCCTCCCTGACGACCGGGGTCCAGGGGGCCGTGTCCGGAATGATTCAGCCGGGTATCTACCGCCTGGTCGTGGACGCGGAGGCGGTGCCCGGAGACGGGAGCCGACGGATTCAAGGGGAGGAGGAGACGGAGCTTCGGATGCCCGTCGGAGGCGGGGTCCAAGCCTTCAGCCTCCCGGTGGTGGAGCGGGTCCGCATTCAGGGCACGCTGAGCTCGGGGAGCCCCCTCGGCGTCGCCGTCCTATTCGATGGCCCCGATCGGGCCTTTGTGAAGTCGGATGAGCCGTACCTCTTGTACCTGAAACCGGGCGAGTACACGGTGTCCGGTGCGACCGACCTCCCTTCGCAGCTGGCCCTCCTCACCGCCCTCGACGTCACGGACCCCACCACCTTCAACGCCACCTTCCAGGCTGCGGCCACCCTCAGCGGCCAGCTGAGAGTCGGCGGCGAGACCGTGGCCGCCGAGGTGTCCATCGCCTTCACCCGAGTCGCCGACGGCGCCCGGGTTTTCGTGCCGGGCTCGGGCTTCGGGTACAACACCATCCTCGTCCCGGCCACGTACCGGGCGACAGCCGAATGGGAGGGCGTGGATCGCTTGGACGATGTGAATCGGTTCGTGCGTTACATATTGGACCAGACGGTCGTCTTCAGCGACAACAACACCGTGGACCTCTTGTTTGCCCGGTCGTTGGACACGCAGGAAGTCGAGGTCCGCATCCTCCTCGGCGGACAGTTGACCTCGGCCCGAGTCGCCTTCCAGGCGGCGAACGAGACGGCCCTCAATGCGACCGTCGACGTCCCGGCGGGCGCCCCCTTCCTCGTCGACCTGGCACCAGGGACGTACCACGTGTACGCCTTCCGGGACATCGGGAACTCCGCCGCGCTGGCGGAGTTGGAAGTCCTACCCATCGGTACCACGACCCTGGCCATCCCTCTGGAGCAAGGCTATCGGGTCTTCGGGGTGGCCATCCTCTCCGATGGCACTCGTCGCACGACCCAGCTCGGGTTCCGCTCGGTGGCCGGCAGCGCCAGCTTCACCACGGACCCGCAGGGCGGGTACGAGATCTACCTCCCGGCGGCGCCGTACGACCTCCTCGCGGTGGCGCAGCGGGACGAGGGGGGGGTCGTGGTGAAGTACCGGTTCGAAGAGGGGATTGACCTGAGGGACAGCACCCTGCTGAATCCCTTACTCACACGCATCGACGTCCGGACCCTGGAGGTCACATGGAACTCCGATCAGCGAACCTTGGTGGCCCCGGGCGAGACGTTCGTGTACACCGTCACCGTCACCAACACCGGCAACATGGCAGACACCTTCGGTTTCGAGGGACGCCCCGGGACCTGGTTGTTCAGCTTCCGACCCTCCCGGGTGAGCCTGCCCTTTGGTTCGGGGACCTCGGCCCAGGTGACCGTTCAGATCACCGCCCCGGAGGACGCGAGGGCCCCCCAGGGAACCCTCTCGGTCGTCGCCCAGTCCACCACGGACTCGTCCGTGTTCTCCCTGGAGACCCTGTTCGTGGACATCGTCCAATTCCGGGGTCTTGCCCTCGAGCTGGGCGAAGACCCGCCCGTGTTGGAGGCGGAGACCCTCGAGTACCAGGTGGACGTGAAGAACGACGGGAACGGGGAGGACACCTTCGAGCTGGTCCTGACGAACCCGGAGGTGCTCGCGGCGCAAGGGTGGATGGCCGAGCTCGCGTTCGACGGCCAGGTTTCTCCCGACAACATCACGGGCATCGTGATCCCCGCGGGCGCCTCGCGGCCCGTTACCCTTCGGCTGCAGGCACAAGGCCGCGTCAGCACGAGCACGGCGACCTTCCTGGCGTTCTCCGAAGAAGACCGGAAAGTGGAATCCACCCTGGACGTCCCCGTGGACTTCCCCTCCCTCCAGATTCCCTCCGATCAGCTCCTTATCGAGGGGAAGCGTGTGCGAATCGGACCCCCGGAGTTCCCGATCCTGTTGTACGGGGCCCTCGCTGCGGCCGCCGTCGGCCTCACCGTCCTTTTCCTCACCTACAGTCGCAGGAGGCGGCGCCGATGAGGGCGAGGTTCTTACCGCTCTTGGCCCTCGCCCTCCTCCTCCTCCTCCCAATGCCGCCCACCCAGGCACAAGATTCGGTGGCCGTGTTCATCACGGGGCCTGGCGACCTAGGGACGAGGGAAACGGCCGAAATGTTCGTCACGGTGGCCGGGGGGCCGGGGGAGAACAACGGCACCTGGTCCATCAACGCCTTCCTCCGAGGACCGGACCTGACGGGAGCCTTCCCGCTGGAGGACAACCCCCTCTTCCTCTCGTCTGGGAACTCCACCTTCAGCTTCAACGTGACGATGCCTCAGGTCGACCAGTTCGTGACGCTGGTGGTCGAGGGCAATTCCACCAAGGCCGGTGACTTCGCCCTCGGGACCGCCACGAAGCAGATCCGAGTCCTGATCCCCCTCGACGTGACTGCCCAGGTGCGGAACACAGGCTCCATCGAGGTCCGTAACGTGCCGGCCTTCCTCTTCATCAACGAGCGGCAGGTGGCGGAGACGGAGATCGACAGCCTGATGCCGGGGGAGAGCAAGGTCGTACGCTTCTCCTACTTGCCGGTGGACCTGGGGGTCGGCACCCACACCCTGGAGATCCGGGTGGACCTCAACGGGGACGGCGTCATCGACCCGGCGACCGGGGAGGTCGTCCTCCGGACGGTCTTCACCATCGAACCCGAACCGATCAACCCCCTCTTCATCATCCTGGGGGGCATCGCGGCCTTCGTGGTGGCCCTCTTCCTGGGCTCGTACCTGCGCAGGCGGCGACGCGGCCGCTGATTACTCCTCCCTCGACCACGCGTCCAGCTTCCGCTCCAGCGCCTGGGTTCGGATGGCGACGGCGACCTCCCCCCGTGTCTTCTCCACGAGGCTGCGGGCGATGTCCTGCTTGCGCTTGACGGCGGCCACCGCGCGGGGGAAATCGAAGCGCATGAGGCCCTCGTATAGGATCTCCATGGCCTCCAACGACTCCCGGGCCGCCTCGACGTCTCCTTTGCCGAGGCGTTCCAAGGCGTACCGGCGGAGTTCCCCCACGACGTCGCCGAGCCCCAGGACGTAGGCCCGGCTCGTCACGCCGAGTTCTTCCGGTCGGGGCAGGGGGGTATCCCGGAGGAGACTGTAGGCCACGGCGGCCTCCGTCATGTCCTGGTGGGCGTTCTCCACAAACCCGGAGAAGTAGAGGTCAGGATGCTCCTTGAGAAGGCTTCCAAGCCGGCTCGCCTCCTCCTGGGCCTCGTTCAGCAACGGGCCAACCTTCTTCCCCCGATGGAGGGACCCGACGGCGCTCACGGAGAGGCGGGCCACCGCACGGCTCGCCTTCAGTGCCAGCTCCCGGACCGCATCCTTCTCCTCCAAGTCCTGCTCCATCTCCGTCAGGATGGATTCCAACTCCCGACGCCGGGTCGGCCCCAAGATGCCCATGTCACACCTCCGTCTTCTTCATCGTCCGTACCTTCGCTTCGATCGTCTCGGGCTTCCCGATGTCGTGCCGCGCCGTGTACTCGCCGTCCACATGTCCCAAGGCTGCTTCCGCCTGGCGTTCCGCCTCCGTCAGGCTGTCTGCCACGCCGACGAGGGCCAAGGACCGGGATGTGGTGGTGAGAATCGCGCCGTCCTTCTCGTCCACGGAAGCGTAATACAGCAAGGCCCCCGTGCGCCGGATCGCGTCCTCATCCACGCGAAGGAGACGACCGGCCTGCGACCGGGTGCCGTAGCCCCGAGGCACGACGTATTTGCACACGGTGGCCTTGGGGGCGAACAGGAGGCGATCGGGCAACGTCCCCTCGAGGATGCGCCCACACACATCCAGGAAGTCCTCCCGGAGGACAGGGAGCACGTTCATAGCTTCGGGATCGCCGAAGCGGGCGTTGAACTCCAATACCTTGGGGCCTTCGGCCGTCAGGATGAATCCCCCGTACAGAATCCCTTTGAAGGGCGTCCCGTCGGTCCGCAGCGCGCGCACGGTTCGTCGCAGGATGTCGACCGCCGCCTCGTAATCGGCCCGAGGGAGAAACGGCAGCAAACCATCCCCCGCCGAGATGGAACCCATGCCCCCTGTGTTGGGACCACGCTCTCCCTCCTCCGCCCGCTTGTAGTCTTGGACCGCAGGCATGGGTGCGAGGTGGTCGCCGTCGGTGAAGGCCTGGAGGGAAAACTCCTCTCCCTCTTCCTTGCGCTCGACCAGGACCCGTGCCTGGCCCCCGATGCGCTTCTCCAGCACCTCTTCCACGTAGCGCAACCCCTCCTCTCGCGTCCGGAAATGGTCCCCCATCACCCTCACCCCCTTCCCCCCGGTGAGACCGATGGGCTTCACCACGAACGGGGCGTTGAAGTCACCCAGGAACGTCCGGGCGTCATCCAGGTCGCCGAACGGGTGGGACTCCACCTGGCCCGGGATGTCGTGTCGCCGCATCAGATCCCGCGCGAATTCCTTGGACAGTTCGATCTGGGCGGCCTGCCGGGACGGTCCCACCGCCGGGATGCCGGCGGCCTCCAGCTGGTCGACGAGCCCCTCGCCCAGGGGGGCCTCGGGCCCGACGACGGTCATGGACGCACCCACCTTCTCGGCCCAGGCAACCACCCGCTCCACGTTGGTCTCGTCGGCGAGGAGGAACTGTTTCGAAGCCCGGGCGATGCCCGGATTTCGGTTCTTCATCACGGAAAAGACCGTGCCTCCGCTCTCCTGAACGGCATTCATGAGGGCGTGCTCTCGGCCGCCCCCGCCGACGATCAGGACGTTCACCCGATTCCCCCGGTCCTTTAGCCTAGGCCTCATTAAAACATTTCCCGGGGACGCACCGAGACGCTCAGGGAAGGCCACGGGACAGCTCGAACGCCTCGACAGTGTTGCGAAGCAACGCGGCGACAGTCACCGGGCCGACACCC
>JAZFPV010000184.1:0-2368 GCA_036444795.1 Thermoplasmata archaeon | reverse complement strand
CCATCCTCGAAGGGGTCCGAGGCGAACCCGCCGCGGACGTGGCGGGCCTTGCGGAGAGCCTACAGCGCCTCTCGCAGCTCGTCCAGGACTTCCCCGAAATCAAGGCGGTGGACATCAACCCCTACCTTGTGTTCGAGAAGGGGAAGGGATGCAAAGTCGTCGATGCCCGGGTCCTCCTCACGCCTCCTGAAGGACGGACAGGGTAACCTCAAATGGCCCCTTGGCCTAGGTGAAGTCGATGAAGGTCACCTCCCTCCAGACGGACTTCGGGCGGGTCGATGTGTGCGAAGAGGCGGAGAAGGTGCGGGGCGTCGTGTTGACCGACGACGTGACCTCCTCCGGCGCCGTCCCCGAGACGGGGTTGAGCCGGGATTTGGCGCGATACTTCGGGGGGGAGAAGGTGGACTTCTCCCAGCATCCCGTGGACTTCTCCGGGTACACGCCCTTCGAGGTCAAGGTCCTTCAGGCCACCCAACGCATCCCCTATGGCGAGGTCCGTAGCTACCGGGACATTGCGGAGACGATCGGGAACCCGCGGGCGTACCGGGCCGTGGCGTACACCCTGAGCAAGAACCGGTCCTGCGTCGTGGTCCCCTGCCATCGGGTCATCGAGAGCAGCGGACATCTGGGCGGCTTCAGCGCGGGCATCGAGTGGAAGCTCAACCTCCTCCAGCTCGAAGGCGCTCTCCAGGTGGAGGATCAAGCCAAGGCCTGAGCGAAGTCCTCCTTCAGGTCCTCCAAGTCCTCCAGCCCCACGCTTACACGGATGAGGCCTTCCTCGACCCCCGCCGCCGCGCGTTCCTCGGCTGTCAACGTCCCATGGGTGATGCTGGCGGGGTGTTCCACGAGGGTCTCCACGCTCCCGAGGCTCACGGCCAGGGTCGCCACCTCGACGCCCTCGGCAAACCGCACCGCCGCCTCGTAACCTCCCGCCAGGTCGAACGAGAGGATGCCTCCGAAGCCGGACATCTGGCGCTGCGCGAGCTCATACTGGGGAAAGGTAGGGAGGCCGGGATAGTGCACCGCGGCCACGCGGGCATCTTCCGCCAAGAACTCGGCCAGCCCCTGAGCCGTCGCACTCTGACGGCGCACGCGGAGGGGGAGGGTCTTGATGCCTCGGCCGATGAGGAAGGCATCCACGGCCCCCAGGGTGGGCCCGAGGAGCTTGTACACGTCCCAGATGTGCTCAAAGAGCTCCCGGTTGGCGGTGACCACCGCGCCCCCGGTCACGTCGCCGTGACCGCCCAGGTACTTCGTGGCAGAGTGCAAGACCACGTCGACCCCGAAATCCAGGGGCTTCTGGTTGATAGGGGAGGCGAAGGTGTTGTCCGCCATGGCGAGGGCACCGACCTCATGCGCCGCCTTCGCCGCCTCGGCCATGTCGGTCAGAATCATCGTGGGGTTGGCTGGGGTCTCGATGTAGACTAGGGCCGTGTCCTCCTGAACCGCCTCCCGAAAGGCCCCCCGACGCGTGGGATCGACGAACGTGGTCTCCACCCCGAAACGCGGGAGGGTGTGGAGCATCAACTCGGCCGTCCCGCTGTACAGGCTCTTCCCGGCCACGATGTGGTCCCCCTGCGATACCGTCGCCAGGATGGCGGGGGAAATCGCCCCCATCCCGGAGGCCGTGACAAGGGCGTGGGTCCCCCCCTCCAGGGCCGCGACCGCTTCCTCGACGGCGCGGTTCGTGGGCGCCCCCCACCTCCCGTACAGCCCGAGAGGGGCCTTCTCCAAGGCGTAGCGGGCTCCCTCCTTCACATCCCGAAGTCGGTACGTGGTGCTCACGGAGATGGGATCCACGACGGGACCCGGTCCCCCCTGTCGGGCCAGGTGTACCGCGAGCGTGTCAACCTTCCAGTCGTCGGTGGTCATCGTAGGGAACGACACGAACGGCCGGGAAAAGGGTTGGGGCGGCCGACGCCGGGGGCTCACTCCTTGTGGGGAGCCTGCACGCGGACCACGAGTGAGCGAGGGAAGTTCCGCACGCGCGCCCCGAGCTTCGCGACGGCGTCGGGACGGACGTAGATGAGGATGACCAGGGGAAGGATCGCAGCCAGGTAGGTCAGGTGAACGATCAGTCGCGCCCATTCCGGCTGAATGGTGTACCCGAAGAGCACCGCGAAGACGGACCCGATGGCGCCGTTGTGATGAAAGAGGCTGTTGGAGGCGATGGGGAGGGTGTAGGCCGCCTGCCCCCACCAGCCCGTCGCCGTCCCCTGGATCGTGGCGAACTCCATGAGCTCGTGGATCGCGTATCCGAACAGGCCGCCCGCCAGGAGGATGAGGAGGATACTCGTGAAGAAGAAGAATCGTCGGAGGTCCAGACGAACGCCGACACGGAAGACGGCGTAGGCGAGCCCGAGGCCGG
>JAZFPV010000183.1:0-7023 GCA_036444795.1 Thermoplasmata archaeon | reverse complement strand
GCACGAACGAAACCGACCGGAGTTGCATCGGCGGTGGCGTAGACGTTGTCGGAGGCCGCAGCATTCCCGCAGGCCGTCCAGTTGTCCCCGAACGCGATGCACTGGGCGGCCACCTCCTCTTGCTCGGCGCCCTCCGCCAGGCGTGTCGTCGGGGCGTAATCGGCCAGGACGGGAACGAGGAGGGAGGTGAAGAGGAGGCACAGGACCAAGAGTCCTACTCGCCAGAGATTCCTCGTCCGGAGCGCTCGGACTAACGGAGAGGGCACACTCGGTTAGTCCCTGGCCTTCGGCCAAATAGGTTTCTTCCCCGTTATCAAACGGGCACGCGGTCCGATCCCCTTTGGATCGGCCTCCTACGGTCCCCCGCTTCCGAGACCCCGCACCCGGGAGGAGTGCTTGTGGCCGAGGTAGACCTCCTCCCATCGGTCCCCCAAAGCCTCCTGGAGAGCCGCCATGGCTTGGGAGAGATCGAAACCCCAGGTCGGATCGAGAGCCAGAATACCTCCGCTGGCCCCGGTGACAAACTCGATGGCGAGGACCTCCTGGAAGTCCTTCCCCTTGGGCATCATCGTGGTGAAGACCGCAACGATGTCGTCGGTGCGGACCACGTATCGTTTCAGACCCTTGGAGACCTTCACGCGCTCCCTTCCGATCTGCACGTCCTTGCTACGCCAGACCATCCCGAGCAAGAGAGGTAGAAGCACGGGAAGACCAACCTCCGGAGACCTATACAACTTTGTTCCGAGAGGTCCCCGGGGCCGCCATCCTTTTGCATGCCGCCCCCATCGTCTTAGGGTGCCTCTTCGGGACACGGCCCATCCCCGCATCCATCGGGACGGCTCTGTGCTCTTCACCCCCAATCTCGTCCCAGGGACAAGGGCCTACGGTGAGCGCCTCGTGTGCGAGGGGGATCAGGAGTTTCGGGCATGGTCACCGAAGCGGAGCAAGCTGGCGGCGCTTCTCCTCCTCGACCCTCACCCCCTCTCCCTCGCAAGGAACGCCTCCGTCCTCTACCTGGGCGGGGGGACGGGCACGACGGTCAGTCACCTCTCTGACCTCGTGCCCTCAGGTACGGTCTTTGCCATCGAGGTCGCGCCTCGTGCTTTCGAGAAACTCCTTCGACTCGCCGAGCTACGCCGCAATGTCGTGCCCGTCATGGCTGACGCCCGAAACCCGAAGACGTACCAGACCCTCACGGGCAAGGCCGACCTTCTCTACCAGGACGTCGCCCAGAGGGACCAGACGGGCATTCTCCTCCGCAACCTCCCCCTCCTCCGGGAAACCGGTCGCGCCATTCTCATGCTCAAGGCGCGGAGCGTCGATGTGACCGCGGAACCGAAGGCCGTCTTCGATCGGGCACGCGAGGACCTGGAGGCCGCGGGCGTTCTCGTCGACCGGGTTGTCCCCCTCTCTCCCTACCAAAAGGATCACGCCGCCCTCTTCGTCCGACCAGGCCAGACCCGTTAAATACACGGATTCCTTAGAACCTCAACCCGAGGAATCGATCCGATGGCACGGATGCATCGAAGGACGAAAGGAAAGTCGTCTTCCACCCGCCCCCACCTGGAGAAGCCGCCGGCCTGGGCGGACACCAAACCGAACGAGGTAGAAAAACTCGTCAGCAAGCTGCACGGGGAGGGGCTCCAGAGCGCCCAAATCGGCATCCGGCTGCGAGACCAGTATGGAATCCCCAGTGTGAAGCTTCTGACCGGGAAACCCATCATGCAGATCCTTCGGGAAGGGGGCGTGGAGATGGAGGTCCCGGAGGACTTGAGCAATCTCATGGGGAAGGCCCTCCGCTTGACGACGCACCTCGCGGAACACCGGCGGGACATTCACAACCGGCGCAACCTGGAGCTCATTGAGGCCAAGATACGCCGCCTAGCGCGATACTACACGCGGGAGGGAGCCCTCCCCGCGGACTGGGAGTATCGCCGCAGGGCGACCGAGTTGCAGATACGGTAGGTGGACCCCAAGCGTGAGTTGGATCGAGGACGGGCTGCCCAAGGGGATGGGGGAGCGCCTCGGGAAGGCCGTCGAGATCGTCCGTGAGGCGAATCGCGTCCGCGTTCTGTGCCACTACGACGCCGACGGGACGGCCGCGGCTGCGGTGTTGACTCAGGCGCTTCTGCGGCAGAACCAAGAGGTGCACGTCACCCTCTCCCACGTGCTCAACCAGGAGCGCCTGGAACAGGCGACCGAGGGCGATGTGGACCTCCTGTTGGTCAGCGACATGGGGAGCGCCCAAGTGGATCTGCTGGAGGAGGTCAAGGCCCCCGTCGTGGTCCTGGATCACCATCAAGCCCTCCGAGACTCCGAGACGGTCGTGCAGCTCAACCCCCATTTCTTTGGCCTCCAGGGGACACGGGACGCCTGCGGCGCGAGCATGTCGTTCCTCCTGGCCACGGCCCTGAACGAAGCCAACCTCGACCTGGCGGGGGTCGCCCTCATAGGCTGCATCGGGGATCGACAACACATCGGGGGTTTCAAAGGCATCAACGCCCTCCTCTTCGATCGGGCCCTGGCACAAGACATCCTCCGGGCCGAATCCGCTCCGGCCCTGGCGGACCTTCCCCTAGCTGAGGCCCTTCACTACTCCGTAGGCCCCTACTTCCGAGGGCTATCGGGGCGCGAGGAGCCAATCCAGGAATTCATCTCCGAACTGGGATTGGATCCCAAACAACGGATCCGCGACATGGACTCGGCTCATCGGGAGCACCTCCTGTCGGCCCTAAGCCTCCGCCTCGTCCAGCAGGACATCCGTCCGGAGACGGTCCAGCACCTCGTGGAGAAGAAGTTCTGGTATGCGCCCTACGAGGTCTACGTCGACGACCTGGAGTCCCTCGTGAACGCGTCCGCGCGGCAGGGGGCCGAGTCCTTGGGGCTGGCCTTGAGCCTGGGGGACTTCCGCGGCCGGAAGGAAGCGGAGGGGCTTCGGCAGACGCATTGGACCGCGGTCCTACGCGGGCTGCACAAGGTCGAGAAGGAAGGTGCGTTCGCGAAGGAGCACACCCAGTTCTTCTACGCGGAGGGCACAACCCTCGCGGGATCGGTGGCAGGGGTGGCCATGCGGTATCTCCTCGACCAGGAGAAGCCGACCCTCGGCCTGGCGATCGCGGACGGAACGACGAAGGTTTCCGCCCGCGGGACCGACTACCTCATCAGCAAGGGGGTGAACCTGGCGGAGGCCCTCCGCGAAGGGGCCCAATCGGTCGGCGGCTCGGGCGGCGGGCACAACATCGCCTCAGGTGCCACCATTCCGAAGGGGAAGGAGGAGGGATTTCTCGAGGTTGTGGATACGGTGGTCGGCCGCCAACGAGCCGGTGCGGAAGAGACCTGAACCCAACCCCGCACGTCACGGAGCCTCAGTATTGATCCAGGAGCCGGAGCCACTCCTCCCGTTGCAGATCCCGGCGAACCGCTCCCTCCTGGAGGACCTCGAGATTGCGTCCGAGGAGGGCGCGTTCGCGCCCATCCATCGCATCCGGATTGATGGCCACGAGGACGATGGCCGCGTGCTGGTCGACGAGATCGTGTAGATACTCCACGAACAGGAGCGTTCGTGCGAATTCGTTGTGGAGCATCAAGTACTCGAGCCCGTCCAAGAGGACGACGCTCGGACCCTTCTCTTTCAGGAAACCATCGATGAGGCGATTGAGACCCGCGAGGGCGGTCGGATTGTGCATCCCTTCCCCGGGGGCGTGACTCAGCCAAACGTAGCGCGCTGAGGCGAGGGTCCCCTTCTCCTTCATGCGCGCAGGATGACGCCGGGAGATCACGAGTCCGGCCCGGTCTTCTTGGAGAAGGCGACCGAAGAGGCGGTAGCTGACTTCGGGACGCGACTCCTCGAGGAGGTAGAGGCCTTCCTCCATCGCCGGCCTGGATGCGGCCTCCGGCATGCTCGGCTCCTTTTCCACGCGTTCCCAAGGTGACAAGCCTATGCCTGAAATATCAAGTTTGAGGCGTTGACCCACCGAGAAGACGAACCGGCGATTCTCCCCCTCCGAGGGCATCAGCGGCCTCGGGCCTGCTCGTCGCGAAGGGTCATGCACGTGCTCGTGGCGCGGGCGATGAGGTCCCCCGTCCCGTCCTTCACGTCGCACTCCGTCAAGCCGACCGAGCGTCCCCCATGGACAACCTTGCCGACGGCCTCGAGGTGCCCGGTCCAAAACGGCCGGATGTAGTTGATCTTCAGCTCAAGGGTCGCGAAGCTCTCGCCCGCCTTCAGGGTGCTGGCGTAGGCAAGACCCATAGCCGCATCGGCGAGGTCGCACAAGATGCCGCCGTGGAGGGTGCCCATCGGATTCGCATGATCCTCCGAGGCCTCCATCTCCATAACCGCCGTTCCTGGCTCGATGGCCACCAGGCGGAACCCAATCAGCCGAGAAACGGGGGGCTGAGGGAGCTCGCCCCGAATGATTTTGCGACCCATCTCAAGCATCGATTGCGATTCGTTTCTTAGGGGCATCCGGGACCACCTCGATCGCGCGGATCAGCGGGCCAACGAGGCCTCCAGGCTCTCGATCAGGGCCTTGGCGGGGATCTCCTGCAGGGAGATGATCGTCGTCTTCCCGCTGACGCCCTCGCCGGAGGGCTTGGCGGCGATGAAGCCCAGGAGATCCAGGTCCTGGAGGTACTTCCAAAACTGCGTGTGGCTCCGCTTTTGGGCTTCGTACTCCTCGCACACCAGGGCGTAGGCCCTCTCCGCCTCCCCCGTCGTGACGTATGCCTTCTTCTCGAGCTTCCGGGCGATGGCCAAGAGGGCCATCCGCTTGGGCCGATCGAGACCCTCGAGGGACTCCTTGGTCAGGAGGGTATAGGTCACGGCCCGGGCTCCCCGGACCTGCTCTGGATGGACCTCTCGCAGGTTCTCGTCCAACGCCAGCTCTCCCGCCTTCTGTAGGATTTCGATGGCGTAGCGGGCATCCCCCCCTATCGCGGCGATGTCGGCAACGAGTTGGACCACATCGTCCGATACCACGTCGGGAAAGAAAGCGGTCTTCACCCGGTCTTCCAGAATGTCTACGAGCTCCTCCTGACTGTACGTCCCAAACTCCACCATGTTGCTCCGTCCGAACGTGCTCAGGGTGGCCGCATCCAGGAATGGCAAGACGTCGCGTTGCGAGATGAGGATGAGGCTCACGCTGCCCCGCGGGACCGCGTACTCCTCGTCGAAGCGCGTGAGGGCGTAAATCAGGTCGGAGCTCTTCCGGATGAGGACATCCGCCTCGTCCAGGATGACGATCATGTGGGCTCGAGAACGTTCCAGGTGCTTGCGGAGGGCGTTCAGCTTCTCCGGAATCGAGAACCCCCGGTCGGGAAACCGCTCGTCCCATGTCTTCAGAATCGCCAACAGGACCGCGTCATCCGTCATGCGTTGACGACAGTTTACGAGGACGTGGCGGACCGTCCGGTCCTTGCGCGCGGCCTCCTGTTCGAAGTCCAGGGCGAATCGCTTCGAGAGGTGGGTCTTCCCCGTCCCCACGTTGCCGACGAGGAAGGCGTTCTGTGAGACAGACGCCTCGAGAAGAGGACGGAAGAGGGTGTCCAAGGCCTCCCGCTGCTTTTCCCGATGGGGCATCTTCTCGGGAACGTAGTCGAAGGACAGCTTCCGAATGTCCTGGAAGATGGGGCGCCCGCTGGTCCTGACCATCGTTCGATTAGCCAGAAGAACCGATAAAAACATTGTCCCCAGGACCCCCGCAAAGGTACTTTCCAATCCCTCGGATAAGTCCAACCGTGTCGAGGGGAGCTCCCGTCGGATCTCGTGGCGACTCGGCTCGGGAGCGACGCAACCGTGCGTACTCGCGCATGTACTGGGAGAAGGAGGTCCCCGTGCTCAAGACATTCGGGCTGCGCGACGGCATGTCGATCGTCGAGTTGGGCTCCGGAGGCGGCACCGTAACGGACTTGCTGCTGCGCCGGTTCCCCGGGATCGCCATCACCTCGGTCGAACTTCGGGCGGAGGCCGTGGCGCTGGCCCGGACTTATCTCCGCGACCGGGGGCATACGGACGTTCGGATCGTCCAGGCGGATGTCCTCAGGACAGGTCTGCCCGAGGATTCCTTCGATTTCGCCTACGCTCGCCTCGTCTTCCGTTACCTTTCCGACCCCCTGGGCGCGATCCGGGAGACCCTTCGCATCCTGAAGCCCGAAGGCAAGCTGGTCATCTCCGACATCGACCTCGGTCTCTGGGGGTTCTTCGATCCTCCTGTCCCGGAACTGAAGCCCGCCCTCGATGCCTACAGCCGGATGCTGGCCGCGCGGGGCGGGGACGCGCACATCGGTCGGAGGGTGATAAGGCTCCTCGAGGCGGTCGGCCTCGCATACACCAAAGTGGAGGCCGTGGCGACCACGAGCGATGATCTGGGCGAGGGGATGAGCATGGAGACTTTCCTCGCCCCCGTCGGTTGGGGCCGCCTCGAGCGTATGGTCAAGGGCGGTTGGCTGACGAGACACGAGATGAAGCAGGCTCGGGAGACATGGGACCACTTCCTCACAAGCCCCTCCCCCTTCGTCCTGAAGGTGATGTGGATGTCCGGCGGGGAGAAGGCCGCGCATCCATGATCCCCTGGACCCTTCTCTCCTGTCTCCGCCTGCCGGGTCCCATATGGGCATCCTTTTAACCTCAACCTAGCTTGATGAGCGACATGACGGAGGAGGAGGCTCTGGGTTCGTTCTTGAAGAGCACGCTGGGTCTGATTCACACGGAAGACCTCTTGATGAACGCGGTCCAGGACTTGCTCAGGGAAGAGGTGAAACGATACATTCGAGACCGGCTCGACGAGCGCCCCGCCCTGAAGGAGGAACTGAAACGCGGGGTCGCCGCCCTCATGGAGGCCAAGGTGCGGGAGGCCTCGGCCTTCGTCCTCATGGCCAAGGCGGCCGCCAAGCTCGGGGTCGAACTCGTCCCGCCTCAACTGCGCGAAGAGGTGGCGAAGGAGCTCGTGGACGCGTTGGAACGGGACTTCGCCACGGTTTTTGACGGGAAGTAGCTGGGGCAGGGCTGCTCGGCTACGCATC
>JAZFPV010000182.1:0-2665 GCA_036444795.1 Thermoplasmata archaeon | reverse complement strand
CCACGTTCCGATTCCTCCAACCCTTCGCCGGCCGAAGGACGCGGGACAAGGCGGTCACCATGTACGTGATCGAGAAGGGGATGCACGGCGAGCAGGACATTCAGATGCTGGGGAGCCTGATGGATGGGATGGTCGACTTCAAGGTTGATCAGCTCAAGACCTACCTGAGCGTCAAGGGCATCTCCGATGCCCAGTCCCGTGCCTGGATTCAGTACATGTACTCCAAGCAAGGCCTCAGCATCGGGTCATTCACGCTGGACCACATCCGGTAGACCGCTCCCCTCGCTTGCCTGCTCGTCCTCTTGCTTGTCCTGATTCATTCCGGGTCTTGCGTGGAGGCGGTTCCCCCCTATCCTTGTTCCAAGACTCCATCCCGGGAGGATGAGGATATAACCCATGCGTGTGGTCCCCGCGCCCGGAACGATAGAGTTTAACCACCGCTCCAACCGATAACGAGCTATTGGCCATTGCCAGGAGGGCCAGTGCCGCGACGATGTGGTACGTGTTGTCTTCCGGGTCTTGCCGATGAGTACTCGTTATCCCACACTTCTCAATCCCTGGAAGCTTGCGTTTTACGCGACCTCCATCCCCGAGGACTTCTGGCCACCTTTCCTGATCTGGATGGCAGGTAGGGGGATGGGCGGAGGGAGGCGCAGGTCCTTGGCGATGACGACCGCTTCCTGGATGCAAAAGGACATGATGGCCGTGTGGATCTCGCTGGCTGTCGCCTCCGGCATGTTGCCGGTCTTCTCCCAGACCTCGGGGAGGGACGGGTCCCCCTCGAATTGGAGGTTCCCCTCGATCTGGATGGCGCCGACCCCGCTGTAGTTGACGGTGAAGCGGAAGTCGACCGCCGAGGTCTCGCTCATCGGGTACACGCGCGTCACGGTGCTGTTGTGGTCCACTCGCACGTTCTTGAGCCGCTCCCCGGTTTTCGCGAACCGCTTCCCCTCAAGGGAAGTCAGCTCCATGCTCTTGACGGGCATCCCAGCTCTGGAGAGCAGGCGGGCCGTATAAGCATTCTAGCCCGGCCTCGCCCTGGGGAGGGGCGTGTGACGCCTGGTTTTTACGCTGGTCGTGTTTGCAGGTGCGAATGACCCTCCTCGTCGGGCTCGACGACACCGATTCCCCGCGCTCCATGTGCACCACCTTCGTGGCCACGGAACTCATCGCTCGGTTTCACCGACTCGGATGGGGTCTGGAAGGGTATCCTCGTATCGTCCGACTGAATCCCAACATTCCTTGGAAGACGAGGGGGAACGGGGCCCTCTGTCTCCGGTTTGGTGCAGGGGAGGTCCCCTCCCGTCCCGTGGGTGCCTATCGGGGGTGGACCGCATGCCTATCCGGCTCGGGCGACGAAGGGGTCTCCGGACAGGCGCTCTACCGGGCCGCGCGAGACACTGTCCTCAGGCTGGCCGAGCCAGACGCCCAGCCGGGGCTCGTCGTGACTCGCCAACGTCCTGACGAAGAGCTTTACTGGCGGGCCGTTCGCGAGGTCGTCTCCCCCGACCAGATCGCCGCAGACCTGGAGGAGGCCGACTTCGTCTTCGCCCCGAGGGGACCCCGCGGCCTGATCGGAGCCCTTGCCGCCCTCGCCTGGAGGCCCCGGGATCGGACCTTCGAGGTCCTGGCCTATCGCGACCCCCACCGTTGGGGAACCCCGAGGCGTCTCATCTCGTCCGACGTGGCGAAGCTGGAGAAACGTTTCCCCCGGACGTTCAACAACTACGACCCGGAGTCGGCCCACATGGCCATCGCACCCCGTTCCGCGTGCCCGGTGCTGTTCGGGATTCGAGGGGAGGGGCCGGAAGAGCTCCCGGCCGCGTTGGCGACGGTGCGGGGAGAACCTCTCGACCGCTGGCTCCTCTTCGAGACGAATCAGGGGACGGACGATCACCTCGTCCCGCGGCGTGTGGAGACCCTACGCGCCCACACGTCGGCCATCCTGGAGGGACGGGTGGGAGGAGTTCCCGAGGCGATCGCGGGCGGGCACGTGGTCTTTCCGTTTGACGACGGGGCTACCGTCGACTGCGTCGCCTATGAGCCTTCCAAATCCTTTCGTCGGGTCGTTCGCCGGCTGATGCCCGGGGACCGCATCCGGGTGTACGGGGCCGTGCGTGCGGAACCCCGTGCCCTCAACCTCGAGAAGCTGGAAGTCCTGGAGCCGGCGAGGGATTTGATCAAGGTAGGAAACCCCGGCTGCCCGAGATGCCGGCGCTCGATGAAGTCCGTGGGGCGAGGGGCGGGGTACCGATGTCGACATTGCGGAACGCGGGCGGCGCCGGAAGAAGCTCGCTTTGCCCGCCCCCACCGTATCCTCACCCGGGGGTTTTATGAACCTCCCGTCTCAGCCCGGCGACACCTCAGCAAGCCCCTGAAGCGCCTAGGGACACCCTACGAGGCCTTCGCGACGGCCCGGATGGAGTCGGCGAGGATGTCCATTCCTGTCTCCAACAGATCCTCATCGATGGTCAGGGCAGGGAGGTAACGGATCACCGACGTGCCGCTCGGGAGGAGAATCAGGCCCCGGCGGAGGGCCTCGCTAAGGATGGCATCTCTCTGCTTGACCGCGGGTTTCCTCCCCTCACCTTCCATCACGAACTCGGTGGCCCGAATGAGTCCCAGCCCTCGGTTGTCCCCCATGAGGGGCAAATCCTCTTTCAAC
>JAZFPV010000181.1:0-2151 GCA_036444795.1 Thermoplasmata archaeon | reverse complement strand
TGCGTGCCTTGATCCAGGTGGAGCCCCCACAACAGAAGCGCGGGGGCCTTGGTCGGATCCTTGACCCCGGCCAAATAGAGAAACTCCGAGAAGAGGTACTCGGGGGTAATGAAAAGCACGCCGCCTGTTGGCTCCAGCTCCATCGCACGCCGAACCAGTCCGAGGTACAGAGCGGACTGGAATCGTGGCCAGTTGGGAGTCGCGAGCAAGTCAAACTCGCCGTTGGACAGTGCAGCCGTGCGCATCGTGGCCGCAAGTTCGGCGCGTGGGATCGTGTCAACCGCACACGCTGGTGCCTGAGCATGAGCACTCGAGCTCACAAAAAGCAGCGACAAAAGCAACGAAACAAGAGCGGTCACAGCCGGTCTGGAACGTTTCGCCATGTCGGGACTCCCTGCACGAGATGGGACGGGGGCCAATCCTAGCCTTCGCCGGAGGTCAGCGCCATCGCCTCCCTCCCCTACTTGGGTGAATCGCTGCCATCCATCAGAGACCTGCTGGGCCCGCGACTCCGTACTCGCGTGGGGCGCCGACCGAGGGACGACAGGCGCGCACTATCAACCAGAAGCTCACGCCCATCAACAGGTGAGCGATATCCATGTGGTTGAGCCAGGGCCCGACGGAGAGCCCTGCTAGAAACACCGCCGCCGTCAGAATGGAGAGGGAGAGGCCACCCACGACCCAACCAGATCCGGGGTATCCTCGGCGAAGCGCTATCGCCTCCACACCGATCACCGGCAGTAGGCCGACCGCCATGTTTACGATCACGAGGAGTATCTGGGGACCCAACGCGACATTGCCAGCCAAGAACAGGAAGAACTGCATCTGGAATAGCCGATCGAATCGGCGTTTGAGGTGCTCCGGTGCATGGGTGACCGAGGTCGCGCGCTGGGCGTGGTACACAGCGATCCCGCTGGCGACGTTCGAGACCCAGAGCACCAGTAAGAAACCCGTCTCCGACAACTGGTGCTCGAATCCGTGCTTGAGAGCCCCCGCCAACGTCGCGATCGCCATCATCGAGAAGAAGCCACCCCAGAGCCTGGAACGCGCCCCGGGCCCCGCCCTGAGGCTGCGGAAGTAGAGGGCGCACTGCACCGCGAGGAAGAGATTCGTGCCTGCCGTGACCGGAGCCCGAATCACGAGTCCACCGATCTCGATCCAGTTGGTCTCCATAGGTTACCCTTCTTCGATCTTGACCTCGTCCCAGATTTGGTCGAGGACCTCGAGTGTGGCGTCCGGGATCGAGATGTCCATTTCGGCTGCCATCACCTCGAGGCGTTCGAATCGGCGTGAGAAGTTGCGATTGGCTCTGTCCAGTGACGTCGCGGAGTGGCCTCCCGCCAGCCTAACGAGATTCACGACGGCGAAGAGGAGGTCCCCGAGTTCCTCCTCGAGACGGGGAAACTCCTCGTGATCGAGGGCCTCACGAACTTCCCCGATTTCCTCCTGGACCTTTTCGAGCGCTCCCGTCGCGTCGGCCCAGTCGAAGCCCACTCCGCTCACCCTGTCCTGGATGCGGTGGGCCTTGTGCAGGGGATCCAGGCCGGTGGGTATGCCGGCGAGGACGGAGGCGCCTTCTTCTCCGAATTTTGTCTGCCTTTCTCTCGCCTTTAAGACCTCCCAGTCCTCCTTCTCTCCGAGGCCGAAGAGATGGGGGTGCCGCGCGTGCATCTTCTTTTCCAGCCGGTCCATGACCGAGGCGGCGGTAAACGCCCTTCGTTCTTCGCCGAGCACGATCTGGAATGAGAGATTGAGCAGTAGATCGCCCAGCTCACCCTCGAGGTCGTCGTCGTGGCCCTCCTGAATGGCGTCCACGACCTCGTGGGCTTCCTCGAGAAGATGGGGGACCAAAGATTCCGGGGTCTGCTTACGGTCCCAGGGGCATTCGACTCGGAGAAAGCGCACGAGTTCCAAGGCGCGATCCATGTGACCCGCGTCCAGGTGACCCGGGTCCATGTGACCCGCTTCCGGGCCCGGCCCGTCGGGTTGGTTGTCATCGGAGCCCATTCGGATCTTCCTCGATCGTTGGATGTGGGGAAACGGAACCTTGATCAAGGGATATTTTTTCGCTTCTTTCATCGGATATGTCAACGGACCCTCGTGCACGGGCCTGGGTGGAAGTACGGCCCGGGGCGCTTCGTCGAAATCTCC
>JAZFPV010000180.1:0-10985 GCA_036444795.1 Thermoplasmata archaeon | reverse complement strand
AGGTAGGTGCGTTTCAGATCCCGGGCTTCTTCGTGGGCGGACTCCAGATGGTGCGCTACCTGTCCGAGGTTTCCCTCATCCCAGGCGGACTGGGCGGCCCCCAGCTCCTGTTTCAGGTTGGCGACATCGGCGCCCTCTTGCTCGAGAGTCTCGATCGTGCGGGACAACCGTCCCACGGTGGTTTCGACCTCCGAGGCCAGGACTTCGTTCCTCAGGGCCGAGACGGTGTCATCCAACGTTGAGATCACGCGCGCCGCCTCCTCGTAGTCCCCTACGTCCAAGGAGGCCTGGGCCTGCGCCAGTTCCTCCTCACCCCCCTCCAGGCCGTGTCCCAGGAGGGCGAGTCCGTCCAGGTCGTCACCCAACGCCTTCATCACCGCCTCCATCTTCTTCTGCAGATCTTGCTGGGTGGCGAGGGCCTTTTCCACGGCGTCCTCGATGAGACTCCAGGCCTTCTGGACGTCGTTCTCCACGACCTCCTGGGCCTTCTCCATGAGGGCTTCTGACTCGGAGAGGTCCATCCCGAACGCCTTTCCGCCTCGGATCAGGCTCATGGTCTCCCCGATGGCGGTCTCGGTCCCCTCCGGGTCGGCGAGCCAGCCTCCCTTCGTGAAATAGCAAAGCCTGCGGCAGATGTCCTCGATCCCCTCCAGCTCGCTCAATAAGCCGCTCCAGTTCGCGAGCGTCTTCCCGAACTTGCGCCCGATCTCGTTGATGAGCTCCGCCATGTAGAGAGAGAGCAGATCGGGTTCCTCGCCCAGCAGGACGGCGGCCAGATAGACATCGGGACCTCGCTCGATGACGATGCGACTGTCCCCAAACTCCAGGCGCTTAAGGCCCACCTTGGTTCGGGCGCGGAACGAGTCCTTGACGAATTCTTGCACGACCGTGAGCATGCCGCTGAAGACGTCCTCATCGATCTGGTCCTCGATCTTGCGCGTCTGATGGCTGATGAGCCGTCCGTCCGCGTGCACCAGGAAGGCGTCCTCGACCAGGTAGGTGCCCGAGGGGGAGGCGTCCACCGAGGCGGCCTCTGTGATGTGGACCACTTCCCCATCCAGGGCCCCGCGGTACGTGACGTCGACCTCCAGGGGGATGCGCCCACGGTTTCGGGCCTTCACATCGACGGTGACGAGGCGGCTTTCGCGGGGGCCCAGACGTCGGACGGGCTCCAACCCCTTGACCTCGATGTCTCCTCTCAGACTGAGGGTCACGTCGTTCGCAGGGGTCTTCCCCTTGTTCTTCACGTAGAACGCAAACCGGGCCCAGTGCCCCTCTTCCAGGCCCTTCTCGGGGATGTCCAGCTGAAGGATGGGTCGTGCCTCGGGAGGAAGGCCTTTCGCGGCTCCTCGGAGGAGAGTGCGCGCTTGACCGACGGTGGCCAGGGCCCCCCCCGGGTCGTCCTTAAGGAGACGCTTCGCCTCAGAGGCGGCGGCCTTCGCGTCCTGCACGTCCAGCCCGATCTTTTCGGCCAGACGGATGCTCTTGGTGACCCCGTCGACCGCCGCCTTGGCCGCCGGCATCCCGTCGGCCCCGAGCTTGGTCCGTGCGGCCGCCAACATGTCCTCCATCCCGGACGTGTCCCCCGCCTCCCACGAGGATTCGACCTCATCGAGGATGTCCAGGGCGTCCTCCACGGAGACGGTCTCATCGCCGGTCTTCCGGCCTGCCCGCTTGGCCAGGGAGGAGTCCCGCAAGTCTTCAAGGATCTGGGAGACACCCTGGGTCAGCGCGAGGGCGCGTTCCTGCTCTCCCGCCACGGCGGCCTCCCGGGCCTCTTCCAGGAGCGTGTTGGCCCGATCCAACCGCAAGCCGGGCCCCTCGAGGCTCCGGAGTTGCCCTTGGAGCTCCTCGACGACCGCATCCATGTTCGCCAGTTTCGCTTTGATTCGCGTGTCGTCGACGATGTCCTCGATGACCTTGCAGTACTCGAGCGCCTCGACGTAGCGGCCGGCCTTGAGGGATTCCTGAGCCGTGGCGTAGACGTTCTCCCCCCGGGGGACCGAGAGGCCTTCCGCCTTGGCTTGTTTCAACTTCTTGCTGACGCTCTTGAGGAGCTCCTTGGCGGCGAGCTCGAGACCGACCGCGAGCCCGTTGGCGACATCCTCGAGGTCGGCCAGGGTCTCCTCCGCCGTCTCGAATTCGGCCTCCGCGAGGGCCTCCTCGACTTGCTCCAACGCCGCGCCCGAATCCTCGATGGAAATGTCCGCCCGACGGAGATCCCGGAGGACCTCCTTCAGATGGAAAAGGCGTTCCTGGAATTCGAGGATCTTGCGTGTCACTTCGCCTCGCGCCTCGTCCTTGGCTCGCTCCTTCTGCGATCGGGTCTTCCGTTCCGCAATGCGGGCGACCTCGATGGCCTCGTCGAACCGCTTCTCGTCAAAGAGTTCCTGGGCCGTGAGGACCATGTCCCGGACTTCGGGCATTGGCTTCCAGGTCTTCTCCGCCTTCTTCCACTGCCGGCGTGCCGAGGCGATGAACTCATGGGCGGCCCGCCCCAGGTCGCTCTGGATGGCGGCCGCGGTCTCCTCCAGGTCCTCCAGAAGGGGGGCCGCCTTGGCGAGCTCATTCTCTTGTAACGCGGCCACGGCCTGGTGGAACGTTTCCTGCGAGTCGCTCACGTCGATGCCGGCCTTCCAGAGACTCTCCAGGATTCCCTTCACCCGGGCCGAGAGGTCCGAGAGGCGGGCCAGCTCGTCCGATTGCGCCTCGGCGAGACGGTGGGTCTCGCGAGCCTGGGTCTCCGCGACCTTCACCTCCAATCCCTGGGCCTCCTTCAAGGCCTCCGCGAGGGAATCCTTCTTGAGGGCCTCCTGCAGCCTGGTCAGGGCGTCTCGGAACTCCCCGGCTTCCTCCACGTTTTGGAGTTCGTGAATCATGCGTTCCAGCTCCCCCAGCCGCGTGGCGATGTGCTTCTTGAGTGCGACGTGCAGGCTACTCTCCAACTCCGCGACGACCCGCAACAGAACCTGGAGGTCCTCGACCTCCTTCTTCCCCAGGGCCTCCTCCGCGCGGTCCACCACGTCGTCGAGGGCTTCGTGATCGATCTCCGCCCGTTCGAGGAGGGCCGCGAACTCTCGTGCGGTGCCGAGCTTCTCGCCGGCCTCCTTCAGGGCCGCCGCCGATCGCATCTTCTGGAGTTCCTTCTCTGCGATCTTGTCGAAGTGGTCCAGCCGGGCCTCCTTGCAGGCCGCCAACCCCAGGTTGGCCAAGTCGAGGGCCTGGAGGGCTTCTCCCTCCGTCAGGGCCTCCTCCGCCCGGTCACGAAACGCCTGGGCCTTGGGGAGGCCGACCTCGAGTCGATCCAGACTCGTCAGCTCCGTCCTCAGGTCTTCCAACGCCCGCAGTGCCGCGGCGGCCAGGACCTCTTTGAGCCCTTCTGTGGCCTGCTCCGCCCTCGTCAGGAGGTTGTCCGCCTCCTGGATTCGATTGTCCTTGAGGGCCACCCCCGCCATCTCAATCAAGCCCGCCGCCGTGGTGACCTCGATCCCGGCGACCTTGAGCTCGGCCTGCGTGGTTCGAAGGGCGGCCATCCGACGGATCAGCTCGTTCTCGCGCTTGGTGGCCTCGGCCTCGAACTTCGCCTCGACAAGGGTCTCGATCTCGGTGTGACTTCCCTTGCTGAGGGCCTTCTCCACCTCGACCAAGAGCTCCCGGGCCCCGGCGGCGCTCACGCCCCCTTTCCCGGCCCTTTCCACGAGCATCTCCACCGTGTTCAGAACGAGCTCTCGTTCCCGTTCCCGTCGGGCCTTGCTTGTCTCCCGTTGGGCCCGACTCCAGGCCCGTCGGTAGGCGGGCCAATTCCCGGACGCCAGCGCCTCCTGCGCCCGGACGGCCGCCTGCTCCGCTTTCGCAGGGTCCGCCTTCATGGCATGGAGGTCCTGAATCTCGCTCGTCAGGAGGCCCAACGCTTCCTTCGCCTTCCGGATCCGGGCGGCCTCCTTGCCGAGGACGGTTGCCTTGCGCAGGTGCTTTTTCACCTCGCCAAACTTCCCGTCTTGCAGGGCCCGCCAGGCCTCTTCGAGGACAGGAATGGTTTCGGACAGGTCCGAGCCCTCCCCGGCCTCCTTCTCCAGGGCCTTCTCGACCTTGCGAATTGCGGCCTCCCCAATCTGGGTCTTCCGAGCACGGTCGCCAAACTCACGGGCCGTGCGGGTCCATTTCTGGACCTCGGCGTACACGCCGGTCTTCAGGGCCTTCTCGGCGCGCTGGAGGTGCATCCTCCCTTCGCTCACATCGGCGCCGCGATCGGCAGCCTCCCGGAGCTTTCGCTCGACTCCCCTGATCAGGTCGACTGCGCGGGCATACTTCCGAGCATAGTCCGCGGCCCGGCTTGCGGTTCCCGCCAGTTCGTTCGCCTCGTCGAAGTCCGCCCGCTGGAGGGCTTCCTCCGCCTTCTGCAGGAACTCCTGCGCCTTCTCGATCTGGCCGCCCCGTTCTCGTGCGTATCCCATGTGCTTCCGGGCGTCCCCCAGCCGCTTCCACGCCTTGCCGGCGTGTCCGGTCAGCCGGAGGCCCCTCATGGCCCTCTGCAGGGCCTGGGCCATGTTCGCGAAATCATCGCGCTCGGCGCGTTCCGCCAGGGCGTCGACCTTCTCCTCAGCCGAAGCGACGTCCAACCCCGCTCCGGCGGCGATCTCCAGCTTAAGCTTGGCTTCGCTGATCTTTCCACGCCATGTCGCGCGTGCTTTGGCGAGGTCCAGTCCCTTCCTCAATCCCTGCCCGAGGCGTGCCGCCTCCTTGAGGTCGTCACTCCCCAGGGCCTTCTGGGCCTTCGTGAGGAGGGCCCGTCCTCGGCGGCCGTCAAATCCATCCGGCGCCGATTCCATCTTGCGTGCCGAGGCCTCGAGAAGTCGCTCGGCCTCCGCCCGCCCCGCCTTCTTCGGTCGTGTCTTGACGCCTGCACCACAGAAGGAACAAGCCTGCGTCTCTTCGATGACGGGGGCGTCGCAGAGCGGACAGGAGCTCAACGTACCGACTCCGGGAAGGTAACAGGCGATTAGGGGCCAGGCCCGAGTATAAAAGTCACCACTTCGTTATCAGGCTCGATACACGGGCTCCCCCGGTTCGCCCCTTTTCAGGACAGCAGAGGCCCCATCAGGGTGAGAGCCAGGCCCATCCACACGATCATCGCGATGGTGAGTACGATGCCCACCAGGTCGAACAGGACGTTAAGGAGGATGACGAGGAGGGGGGCCACGACCCCAATCGTCACGTAGAGCAGAGTTCGAAGCCCGAGTTCCAAACTGACCCTCACGGCGAAGATTCGAGGCCGTCCTCAGCGCTCTTCCGCAGTTTGGCGATGTTGGAGCCCACGCGACCGTCGTAGACTCCGGTACCCGCGACGAGGACTCGGGCCCCGGCGCGGGAGGCCATTCCCGCCGTCACCGTGTCAATGCCCCCGTCCACCTCCAGCTCGGTGTGAAGGCCCTCCTCGTCCAGGAAGTCCCGGGCTTCCTCCACTTTGGGCAGGACCTCGCTCATGAAGGTCTGGCCGCCGAAGCCCGGCTCCACGGTCATCACAAGAAGGAGGTCCAGGTCCCGGAGCAAGGGTTTGGCCGCCTCCAAGGTGGTGTTGGGCTTGATCGCGAGGCCCGGTCGACTCCCGCGGTCTCGGATGGCCTCCAGCGTCTCCGCGGGTTCCTCCTCGGCCTCGAGGTGAATCGTGACGACGTTCGCTCCCGCCTCGACGAACTCCTTCACGTACCGTCCGGGTCGCTGGATCATGAGGTGGACGTCAAAGGGGAGATCGGTGTGAGGACGGAGGGCGGCGATCACCGCGGGGCCGATCGTGATGTTGGGAACGAAGAGGCCGTCCATGACATCGATGTGGACGTAGTCGGCTCCCCCGCGCTCCGCCCGCTGCACCTCCTCCCCCAGCCGGCTGAAGTCGGCCGCGAGGATGGAGGGGGCGATCTTGATCATCCGGCGACCATAGACCGGCCACCTTTTAGCCCTACCCCATCACGAAGTTTCAAGTCGGCGTCGCGCCTGAGGAGCCCTGGTTCCTTGGAACGAAGCCAAGTCCTGAAGGCGGTGGCCATCTTCTTCGTATCCCTCGCGGTCGCCGTCGTGGTGGGCCTGAGTCTCGGTGCGTTGATCCCCCCGGAATCGTGCACCTTCCCCGTCGCCTTCGACCGGACCACCTCGGACACGGGTGTGCTGGCGACGGTGAGACAGGTGGAAGGCAGCTACCTCTTGACGGCCATCGGTTACAAGGCCGTGGTCCTCGACACGGAAGAGGGACGGATCATTCAGGAGGGCAACCTGACGGACCTAACGCCCGTCACCCCCGGCCTGTCTTTCCACCCGCTCGACGCCAGCACGGACTTCCTCCAGGCCGGAGACCAGTTCCGGATGAACCTGGAGGGAGAGGTCCATCTCATCCTCTTGGACGGGGGAGGCACCCCCATCGGGTGGACCCTCGGTTGCGAGGTGTGACCCCGCCCGAACCCACCCCAATTCTTAATTAGCCCCCTTCTTTAGAGCCTCCCGGCTACGGGGGGTTGGAACAGCGATGGGCTTTGACCAGGCCCTCATCGACGAGTTGGATGAGAGGGCTCGCGTTCTTCGGGTACACGTCGTCAAGATGGTCCACGCCGCGGGCTCCGGCCACCCCGGCGGCTCCCTCTCCGCGGCCGACATCGTGGCGGCCCTCTACTTCCACATCCTCCGGGTGGACCCGAAGGACCCCTCCTGGCCCGATCGGGATCGCTTCGTCCTCAGCAAGGGACACGGTTGCCCCGTCCTCTACGCAGCCCTTGCGGAGCGAAATTTCTTCCCCGTGGATGACCTCCTGACCCTGCGTAAGCTGGGCAGCCACCTGCAGGGCCACCCGGAGTACGGGACCACGCCGGGGATAGAGGCACCCGCGGGGGCCGAGGGCCACGGCCTCAGCATCTCCATCGGCATCGCGCTGGCGGGTCGCTTGGACGGGCGAGACTATCGCGTCTACACGATGCTGGGGGATGGGGAGAACGACGTGGGGCAGACATGGGAGGCCGCGATGGCGGCGGCCAATTTCAAGCTGGACAACCTGACGGCCATCTTGGACCGTAACCAGCTCCAGCAGGAGCGGCGCACGGAGGACATCATGCCGCTGGAGCCGCTCGCGGACAAGTGGCGCGCCTTCGGATGGAACGTCTTGGAGATTGACGGTCACGACATGGAGTCCGTCCTGGGGGCCCTGTACGAGGCTCGAACGACGTCCGGCCGACCGACGATGATTATCGCCCAGACGGTGAAGGGGAAGGGCGTGAGCTACATGGAGAGCGTGCTGCGGTTCCACGGGACCGCGCCGACGGACGAGGAGCTGGAGCAGGCCCTACATGAGCTGGGGGAGACGTCGTGAACTCGAAGCCTTGGAAGATGGATTCCATGCGAAACCACTTCGGCCAGGCCTTGGTGGATCTCGGTCGGAACCGGGACGACGTCGTCGTCGTGGGTGCCGACACCACGGAGTCGTTGAAGACGTCGATGTTTGGCGACGAGTTCCCCCATCGGCTGTTCAACATCGGCATCGCCGAGCAGAACATGATGGCGATCGCCGCCGGCTTGGCCATGAGCGGGAAGGTGGCCTTCGCCTGCACCTACTCCGTCTTCGGGACCTCGCAGGTGTACAACATCATTCGGCAGTCGGTGGCCTACCCCAACCTGCCGGTCAAGATCTTCTGCAGTCACGCCGGGCTCACCGTGGGCCCCGACGGGGCGACCCACCAGATGAACGAAGACGTCGGCCTCCTGCGGTCCCTCCCGAACATGAAGGTCCTCGTCCCCTGCGACGGGTTGGAGGTGGGGAAGGCAGTTCACCTGGCTGCGGAAGTCCCGGGTCCGCTCTACTGTCGCTTCAGCCGGGCCAAGTTCCCCGTCCTGACGGCGCCGGAGGACCCCTTCGAGTTGGGCAAGGCGACGGTCATGCGGGAGGGGGACGACGTGGCCTTGGTCGCCAACGGGATCATGGTGTCCCGGGCCCTCGAGGCGGCCGACGCGTTGGCCACGCAGGGAGTGGATGCCCGCGTGGTGAACAACAGCAGCGTGAAGCCCCTGGACCGGGAGACGCTGCTCGCGGCGGCCCGGGACACGGGCGCCGTGGTCACCGCGGAGGAACACACCGTCCTCGGGGGCATGGGCAGCGCCGTCTCGGAGCTCCTGGCCCAGGAATACCCCGTCCCCATGAAGCTCGTCGGGGTTCCCGACACCTTCGGAGAGAGCGGCGATGGTTTTGCGGTCCTAGACAAGTACGGGCTGACCGCGGAAAGCATGATTAAGGCGGCCATGCATGTGTTGTCAACCAAGGAGGCGGTTGCGTGAAGTTGTTCCTGGACACGGCCCACATCCCGCATATCAAGGAGGCGGTCGACTGGGGACTACTCGACGGCGTCACTACGAACCCCAGCCTGATCCAGAAGGAGGGACGCCCCTTCGACGACATCGTGGCCGAGATTTGCTCCCTCGTGGACGGCCCCGTCAACCTGGAGGTGATCAGCGAGACTCATCGAGGCATGGTGACGGAGGGCCGGAAGCTGGCCGCGATCCACCCGAACGTCGTCGTGAAGGTCCCGATGACCCCCGACGGGTTGAAGGCGGTGCGGACGTTCAAGAAGGACGACATCCGCACCAACGTCACGCTGGTCTTCGGACCGAACCAGGCTCTCCTCGCGGCGAAGGCGGGGGCGTACATCGTGAGCCCCTTCATCGGACGATTGGACGATGCCGGTCAGAACGGGATGGACCTCATCCGCCAGATTGTCACGATTTACCGTAACTACGATTTTGAGACGAACCTTCTCGTCGCCAGCGTTCGCCACCCTATCCACGTGGTGGAATCGGCCTTGGCGGGGGCGGAGATCTGCACCCTCCCCTACGCGGTCTTGGGGAAGATGTTCAAGCACCCCCTGACCGACGTCGGGCTCCAGGCCTTCATCGAAGACTGGAAGAAGGTCCCCGAGGACATGCGACCGTTCTGAGGCCCCTGGGACAGTTATTAAGCCGAAGGCCCGCATCGTAACGCCACCGACGATGAAGCGCAGGACCGCGAACCTTCTCATCCTCGCGCTCGTCCTGTTCGTCGCCGTCGCGTTAATCAACCTCATTCAGAATCTGCAGGCCCTTCAGCTTGGCAGCACGGGAGGGAGCGACGCCCCCTTCCTCTTCGCAGTCCCCACGTTCGGCCTCAACCCCCTCCTCCTCGCATGGGTCCTCGCCATGGTAGGCATCGCGATCTTTCTGGTGGGCTTCCTGTACTACCGGCCGAAGGGCCGCTTCGGTTTCGAGGAGTTCATTCCCCTCATCCTCATAGGCGTCTTCCTTCTGTCCATCGTGCTTCTCGCCGACTACCAGGAGAGACAGGAACGGCTGGCTGAGGAGGCGACCGAAGCGGGGGGGACGGGGACGGGAGGGGAGCCGCCGCCCGAGGAGGACGAGGGCCCCCTCTCCTTCCTCCGGCAGGGGCTGGCGGCCTCACCGGGAGCCCTCTTGCTCGTAGCTTCCTTCGCCGCGTTTGCGGCCATTTACTTTCTCATGGCCACGCTCCAGGCGCGGCGTGCTCGAGCCCTTGGTCTCTCCATCAAGAAAAAGCAAGCGCTGAAGCGCGAATTGGCCGAGGCCCTCGGAGAGCGAATCTACAGCCTCCAGCTGGGCCAGGACATCCGTTCCGTGATCCTGGGAGCGTACCGGGACATGGTCCATCTCTTCCAGTCCTATGGCCTTCAGCCCCGTAGGAGCCAGACCGCCCGCGAGGTCGAGGCGGTGGCTCTCGAAAAGCTAGGCCTGAGCGGGCAGGCCTCCAAGGATCTTCGCAAGCAGTTCGAGGAAGCAAGGTATAGTTTCCATCTGCTCACGGAGGAGAGCCGCCAGGCTGCCATCGAATCGCTCCACCGCGTCAAGTCCGAGTTGGGGGCCTGAATTGGCGCGGCGAGGGAGGTGGCTGACCCCGTCTCTCCGTGGGCGCTCTGTCGGAGAGTGGGAGCAGCAGCAGGGAGCGCGGTCCGGGGAGCGCCAGGTCCTCAGCTACTTGCTCGTAGCAACGGGCATCGTGATTGCCATCGCCCTGCTCGCGGGATCCACCACCCCCGACTTCCGACTCACCATCTATGTGGTGGTCCTCCTTGTGACGGGGGTCATGTTCTTCCTCTTCCTCCGCCAGCGGGAGGTCCAGGTTCCGCCTCTCGAAGCGCCATCGAGGGAGGAAGACGTACGGGAGGGGGACTTGAGCCGTTTGGCAGAGACCCTTGGACGCGCGGACCGGGGGATGCGATTCAGTCAGGTGGCAGTCGCCCGCCGAGTCCGCCAGGCCTTCCTAACGAAGCTCAGGCAGGAGTACGGACTCAGGGATGCAGAGCTTGCCGCCCTGATGGCCGACCCGGCGGAACTCGTGCGGCTCATCAGAGACCCTCTCATTCGAGAATTCTTGGAGGACACGGCTCCGGCGGAGGACACCCTGATCCGGGAGCAGGCAGCCTCACGTGGCTCGGCCTTCCGATTTACGGGGAGAGGGGGCTTCACCGCGGGCATCGGGCAGGTATTGGAGGCAATGGCGGAGGCACCATGAAGCTAGGGAAGGTGGGGGAATTCACGCGGTCCCTCGTGGACGAGGTCTCCAAGGCGATCGTGGGGAAGGAGGAGGTGTTGGAGCGCGTCGTCCTGGCGATCCTCTCGGACGGCCATCTGCTGATCGAGGACTACCCCGGCCTCGGCAAGACGATCATGGCTAAGAGCTTCGCGGCGGCCCTCGGTTGCAAGTTCAAGCGGGTCCAGTTTACCCCGGACCTGCTCCCGGCCGACATCACAGGAACCTATATCTTCGACCGAAAGAAGGGTGACTTTCTCCTCCGGCGAGGACCCGTCTTCACGAACGTTCTCCTTGCCGACGAGATTAACCGAGCCCCGCCCAAGACCCAGGCCGCCCTTCTCGAAGCCATGCAGGAGCACCAGGCCACCTTGGAGGGAGAGACCCATCCTCTCGCGAGCCCGTTCCTCGTGATGGC
>JAZFPV010000179.1:0-3860 GCA_036444795.1 Thermoplasmata archaeon | reverse complement strand
ACGTCCTCCCACCGATCCTTCACCTTGGCCATGAGCTGGGGCATCGTCGTGTACTCCATCTCGTCCATGGGGAGCCGGTGGGGCTCGAAGGGGCCGTGGCGACGCATGTAGTCGGCTACCTCTGCGGCCTGCTGCCGGACGGGGTCGAATGCCGGGTCATCGAAGAGGTCGACCGGACCGACGAGCTTTCCGTTGCCGACCTGGAAGCCGAGGCCGAAGACCCGAGGCGGGCCGTCGAATCGGCTAACTCGATTCTGCGCCATCGTGATGGGCATGACGGGGCCATTGTGGCTGCCCCGATTCCACCCGGCCGCGAGGAAGGACCAGGACCACGCCTCCAGGATCTCCCCCATGGCGGGGAGGCCCGATTGGGCGCGGACTATGGCCACGGGGTCGTCCTTCCCCACGTACTTGCCGGCGATCTGGGCCAGCTTGTCGGTACTCACGCACGCCACCGCCTCCCCCTCGGCCACCTGGTTGGCGCGGGGGTAGACCCGCTTGATGACATACTGTCCCTTCGTCCCAATGAAGGCCAGGAGGTCGTACAGTTCCTCGGGGGAGTCAAAGAAGACCCGCCGGTGAGCCTTGATGTCCCACACCTCGAAGCGGAAGCCCTCATGCATCGCGGTGTCGATGACCAACCCCGCGGAACAGAAGGGGTCCCCGAACATGCGGAAGATCGGGAGGTTGAACGTCCCGGGTTCCGTCTTGTCCATCATGAAGACGGCCACGGGCTCCCCCTTCCGCTCCTCGAACTCGAGCTCCGCGCTTCCGGGACCCAGTCCGCGCACGTTCCCGGAGAAGGCGTCGACGAGGAGGTCCTGACCGGCCGCGTAGAGATGGAGGTCCTCGGCCTCCTTGGCGGCCTTCTTGAACGTGAGCCAGGCGAGTTCGTGGACCTTGCTGCTGTCTACGCCCTGCCGGTGGGTCATGATGAGCTCGAGGTCGTCCCCGCAGTGGGTCACGTAGAAGTCCTCCAGGACCCCCATCTCTTGGGCCTCCTTCAGAGATTCCTCGGCGACTTCCTCGAGGCGAGGATGGATCACCTGGTGGCCCGCCACGCTCCCCACATCCGCCTTGATGACGGAGAGGGTCGTCTTGTCTGGCATGGTATCGGGGCCTCCAATCAGGAGAACGGTAATAAGCGTTGGGAAGTGGCTCTCACCGCGTGAGGAGTTCGGCCCCCGTCCCGAACTCCAGGATGCCCAGTTTCTCGTCCAGCCCGTAGATCTGCGAGTCCAGGATGGCCTCCCGGGAGACCATGGGGGACAGGTAGGGCCCCCGCAGGATGTCGGACCCGTGGGCCAGCGGGCTGAAGGCGGGGAGGATGATGAGATCCTCCCGGACGGTGAAGCAGGGCAGGTTGAGCGTGGCTCCGATGGTGTCCTTCAGCCGAAGGGCGGGGTGTTCGTGCCCCATGATCAGGCCGTCAGGGGCCTCCACCTCTTGGTGGCCGTGGGCTACGGTGAATCGCCCCAGGCGGAAGGCGGGCTCGTGGAGGTCCAGCCCCTTCCGGTAGGTGATCGTCATGAGGAAGTTGTCGTGGTTTCCTCGGACGAGGACGGGCTCCACCTTGTCCTCGAGGAAGCCCAGCACGTCCAGGACCTCGGTCCACTCCTCCCGAAGGTTTCGGGAGAACTCGTGCTTAAAGTCGCCCGCCACCACGAGCTTGTCGGGGGCGTAGCGGTCCAGGAGGTGGTCCAGCCGCTCGATCATGTGCTTCTTCTGAAATCGGGGGAGGGAGACGCCCTGCCGCCACATGGCCCCCTCGTACCCGAGGTGCAGATCGGAGATGACGAGGGCCTTCTCGTCCTCGAGGTAGAGCGCATAGTCCCGGGTTGCCTTGACCCCGGGCAGGACCTGCACTTCGTCCACGCCTTGGTGACTCAAGTGCCCCTAATAGGGTTAGGCCCGGGACCGGGTCTTCACGATGTAGTTCTTGAACTCCTCGGGGCCGACCGAGAGGCGAAGGGTGTCCTTCATTTCCTCCACCACCCGGACCGGCACCTTGGCCGTGCAGGAACCGAAGATGGTCATGGGGTAGTCCATGTCATCGGCCGCTTTGCGACGCACGTCGACGAGGAGGTCGGAGACGCGCCAGTGGGCCTTGTCGATGACGAGGTCCTCCGTGTCGCCGAACGGATACGCCTCCTCCCCCTCCACGCGGCGGCCCAGGAACGACTGGGCCTCCACCCCGGCCCCCCGTTTCTGGATGTGGTCGGGCATCTCGCCGAGTCTTCGCGCCAGCACGAGGTTGTCGGACAGGGAGGATACCTCCGACGGCTCCACGAAGACGCGGGGGCTCCCGAAGAAGGGCTTCCGTACTCCCAGACGATCCGCGACGTCTCGGGTGAGGAGAATGGAGAGGCGGGGGATTTTCCAAGCGTCGTCCACCAGGGGGGATCCCAGCTTCCCCAGAACCCTGGCGTCCCGGGTGATGACCGTCTTGTTGAGAATGTCCTTGGCGGTGGTCACGGTCGGGAGAGAGGACGCGTGCGCGTGGATATAAAGCCTCTCGGCCTACGACGACGCGAGCCATGCGCCTTGCGCTGATCTCGGACGTTCATAGTAACCTGCCGGCGCTGGAAGTGGTCCTCGAGGCGGTGCAGGAGGCCGGCGCCGAGGGCATCCTCAACGCAGGGGACATTGTCGGGTACAACCCGTTCCCGAACGAGGTTGTTCGGCTCCTCGAATCCAGGGGGGTGCAATCCATCCAGGGGAACCACGACCGGGCCGCCCTCAGTGGGGACACGTCGTGGTTCAATCCGCACGCGGCCCGAGCCATCGACTGGACACGCACGCAGCTGGACAAGGCATCCGAGCGGTTCCTCGCCGGCCTTCCCCTCGAGCTCGACACGCGTCTGGCGGACACACCCCTCAGGCTGGTGCACGGGAGCCCGGAGGACCCGGACGAGTACGTCTTCCCTCACCAGGCCCATGCCGGCCTCCTCCGATTGGCGGGGACCCAGGTCCTCGTCATGGGCCATACGCACCTACCATTCGTGAAGAAGACGAAGGAGGGACTCCTCGTGAACCCCGGGAGCGTCGGCCAACCTCGCGATGGGGATCCCAGGGCCTCATGGGCTCTCCTTGAGCTTCCAGCGGGCGGCGCCGAGCTGAAGAGGACTCCCTACGATATCGAACATGTCCAGGAGGAAATTCTAGCGCGGAATCTTCCGAGTTTCCTCGCGGAGCGACTTTGGATTGGTCGATAGGGTGGATCCTTAGAAACGGTCGTTTTTTTAGCCGCCTCGGGGCTTAGCCCGACGGGGCCGATAGATCAGCCTGGAAGATCGCGGGCTTTGCAAGCCCGAGGCCGCGGGTTCAAATCCCGCTCGGTCCATTCAGGAGATCCGGCCGGGGAACGCTCAAATAGATCCCGCCCACTGCCGTGGATCCCCCAAGGGTGATGTGGGGGCGGACCACCATTCCCCAACCGCACGCGACTGGCCTAAGAGAGGACTGACCATGGTCGAGCGGAAAGTTGCACCGTACGGGTCGTGGAAATCGCCCATCACCACGGACCTCATCGTGGCCGATATCATCGCCTTCGGGGACATCGCGGTCGATGGCTCGGACGTCTACTGGAACGAGCTGCGACCACAGGAGGGCGGGCGGAACGTCATCGTTCGGCGGACTTCCGATGGAAGGACTGCCGATGTAACCCCCCCGGAGTTCAACGCGCGGACTAGGGTCCACGAGTATGGGGGCGGCGCGATGGCTGTCTCGGGGGGGATCGTGTACTTCTCGAACTTCGCGGATCAGCGCCTTTACCGCCAGGAGCCCGGATTCGAACCGCAGGCGCTCACCCCCGAAGAGAACCTCCGCTACACGGATGGCGTCATCGATTCCCAGCGAGG
>JAZFPV010000178.1:0-2375 GCA_036444795.1 Thermoplasmata archaeon | reverse complement strand
AGGAGATAATCCACCGCCTTCTTCGCAATCATCCGCTCCGTCGTGGCATCCATGTACTGAGCCATCACCACAGGCTCCTGTCGGTAGTAGTTCACGGCAAAGTCCGAGTAGTAGAGGGCAGCGTTCTCCTCATCCACCTCGGCGGCGTGGTTGAACGCCTCTTCCGCCTGCTTGAATCGGCCGATGTCGATACAGAACAGGCCGTAGGCGTTGAGGTACTGGGGATTGTCCGGCTCCAGCTCGACGGCCCGCTGGTACAGACCCGCGATGTCCCCCGGTTCTGCGTCGTTGACGCCGAGGGCGGATTCCGCCTGGCAGAAATGAGCGTAGGCGTTCTCGGGGTCCTTCTTCGCCGCGGCCCGGAACTGGCTGTAAGCTTGGTCGTAGTCGAGCCGACTCAGGAACCGCTCCCCCTCGGCGATCTCGGCGGAAGCATCCGGCATGACGCTTGCGCCGAAGGGGCGCGGCGCTTTATCGTTTTACCTAAACGACAGAGCGGGAGGCCTTGAGCCAGTCCATGTCGTTCCAAATGAGCGTCCGCATATCCTCGAGGCCTTCCAGGGCCATGACGAGCCGCTCGAGACCGAGCCCCCAGGCCAAGACGGGGGTCGTGATACCCAGCGGGGTGGTCACCTCGGGTCGGAAGATCCCTGAGCCCCCCAGTTCCAGCCATTGGTCGGGAAGCCGAACCTCGGGCTCCAGGCTTGGTTCCGTGTAGGGGAAATACCCCGGGCGGAACCGCACCGACAGGCCCATCTTGCGGTAGAACTCCCCGATGGTGCCCATGAGCATGGCGAGGTTGGCCCCGTCCTCCATGACAACCCCTTCGATCTGGTGAAATTCGGGAAGGTGCGTCGGGTCGGTGGCTTCCCGACGAAAGTTCTTCCCGATGATGAAGGCCTTCTGCGGGGCATCCGGATGCTCCGCGAGATAGCGGATCGTGTGGGCGGTGGTGTGGGGTCGCATGATGGGCCGCCGGGCCTCTTCCTCCGACCACCGATACCCCCATCCGGTCGATCCGGTACTCCCCCCGTGCTCATGGGTGTCTCCCACGCGGCGAAGAACGGCCTTCGGGGGGAGGTCGAAGTCTAGGCTCTCCTTGAGGTAGAAGGTGTCGAGCATATCGCGCGCCGGGTGGTCCTGCGGCTGAAAGAGCGCGTCAAAGGACCAGAAGGCGGGGCCGACATAGTCCCCCTCAATCTCGGTGAAACCCATCTCGAGGAAGATCCGCCGAATCTTCTGGGTGTAGGCAGAGAGGGGGTGCTTCTTCCCCGCATAGGCAGCGGGTGCGTAGGCCTTGACGTCGTACTTTCGGAACCGTTTGGTGCGCCACGCGTCGGTCTGTAGGAGGTCGGGGGTAAGCTGCGCGACCTCCTCGACGGGTTCCAGACCCTGGGCGAGGAGTCGAGTGCCTTCCTTCGTGAGATGGAGGGTCCGCACGACCCGTCGGCGCACCTTGAGAATCTCCTGCCGCTGGTGAAGTTGCGCGAGGACCTGCGGGTCGGCCTCTTCCTCCCCCAGTTCGCCCTGCCCCAGGCGGGCAAGCAGGAGTTCGTCGGCCCCTCGCATGGTGGCCGCGAGCCGCCCCTCCTCTCGGAGGCGGAGGCGAGGGGCCTCGTCTCCCGTCTCGATGTCCGCCCACCCTTTCCGCTTCAGCCAACCCAGCACGACGGGCATTTCCTCGTCGGAGAACCCGGCCCGGGCCGCCAACTCGGGGAGGGAGAGTTCCTCCGCCTCCAACAGCACCACCAAGGCCCGCCGCTCGGGGAGCTCTCGCTCGGCCCATGCAGGATCCGTCAGGGTGTAGATGCGAACGAGGCGCTCCCGGATCTTTACCAGACGTTTGGAACGAAGCCAGGAGGCCGCGTTCATGACCTGGACCTCCTCCTGGAATGCCCCGGCCTCCACCAAGGCCCCGGGGGTGGCCCCGTCCTGTTCCTCCAAGGCGAGGAGAAGGGCACGCTCGCCCGGACTCAGCTTCTCGGCGAGATCCTCAGGGGCCACGGCGGGAGGAAGGGAATCGTGCTCATAGGCTTTTCCCGGTTCGCATCCGGGGTCGTGGTGGGACCGACGTCACGCTGGCTCGAGCTCGGGCAGGTCCCCGTCCTTCAGGAGGAAGTCATCCAGCCGGTCGCGAGCCTCCTCCCGCCGTGCCTGATGGCCCTCCAAAAACAAAAGCACCTTGTCGGCAAGCTCCTCCTTGCACTCGCCACACAGCCGTTCCCCGCTCCGACAGGTGTCGTTGACCTCCTGGAGATGTTCGTCGTCCATCTCGAAGAAGTAGGCATAATGGTGAAAGATAGGACAGATGTCCGGTTTCCCGCCGTCCCGTCGGTGCTCCTCCACCGTCGCTCCGCCTCCTGTCACGGCGTTCA
>JAZFPV010000177.1:0-12135 GCA_036444795.1 Thermoplasmata archaeon | reverse complement strand
GGGGGACCAACATGGAGCTGCGCACCGTTTGGTTGGAGGGGGATATCGTCAAGCTCATCGATCAGAGACGCCTCCCAGGAGAATACCAGGTCTTCGAGGCCCACGACTCCAAGGAAGTCGGATTCGCCATCGCGGAGATGGTCGTTCGAGGCGCCCCCGCCATCGGAGCGACCGCCGCGTACGGCATGGCTCAGGCGGCCCTGCAAGGCCGGGACCTCCAGGAGGTGGCGGATTACCTTCGCGCGACGCGTCCCACGGGTCACGACCTCTTCTTCGCCCTGGATTACATGCTCGAGGCGGCCGGTAAGGGCCACGACCTGGTGGCAGCCGCGGAGGCATACGCGGAGGACAGCCTGGAGCGCTGCCGGGCGATGGGGCAACACGGCCTTTCTCTCATGGAGGACGGCACCAGGGTCTTGACCCACTGCAACGCGGGCGCCCTGGCCACGGTCGGTTACGGCACGGCCCTGGCCCCCATACGCGCGGCGAAGGAAGCGGGTCGGGACGTCTTTGTCTTCGTCGACGAAACCCGTCCCCGACTCCAAGGCGCGAAGCTTACGGCGTGGGAGCTCGAGCGGGAGGGGATCGCTCACGCCGTCATCGCCGATAACGCCGCCGGCCTCTTCATGGCCCGGGGTGAGGTGGACTTGGTGATCACGGGTGCGGACCGGATCGCGGCGAACGGTGACGTGGCCAACAAGATCGGAACCTACGAAAAGGCGGTCCTTGCCAAAGAGAACGGGATCCCGTTTTACGTAGCGGCCCCGGTGAGCACCTTCGACTTCGGACTGGCTAGCGGGCAGGACATCCCCATCGAGGAGCGGACGGAGGAGGAGATCCGGGAGATCGGGGCGGAGTCCCTCACGCCCCCCGGAAGCCCCGTCCGAAACCCGGCCTTTGACGTGACGCCCGCGCGTTACGTCACGGGATACATCACGGAGCTCGGCATCCTTCGACCCGAGGATCTCCACACCCTGCAGGACGAGGTCGTCGGGGGAAAGGGTAAGTAAGGCTTCCCTCTTCGACGGGGGATTGGTATGGTTCTGACCAGCAGCGCCGTCAGCCACATCTGGTTCTTGGTTAAGGATTTGGGCGCCGCGATTCGTTTCTTCGGGGATGTCCTCGGGTTCCGTCTTCTCGAGGCCCACCCCAAGGCCGCCCGATTCGACGCGAACAACCTCACGATCGGCCTCTTCGAGGTGGACGACCGCGAGGCCGCTTCCCCCATCGTGACCTTCCGGGTGGAGCACGGCATGGAAGGATTCCACACGTTCCTCCGCGAGAAGGGCGTCAAGACCAAGGTCGTGGACATGGACTTCATTGGCAAGGTCCTGGCGCTGGAAGACCCCGACGGACACCTGTTGTGGGTCCACGAGCCGAAGGCCGAATAGGCTATGTAGCGCGCCCCCGATGCGCGGCCTGTGCTTCTCCATTCCACCTGGTTCGGCGCCTTCCTTCTCGAGGACGGCGAGGTGGTGGAATCTCGCCCGTACCTGCCGGACCCCGAGGTTCTCGCGACCAACATGCTGCGGGTGGAGGAGGGGAAGCTGCTTCGAGAGGAACGCCAGATCGTCGAGGGCCTTGACGAGTTTTCGGTCACCGAAAGCAGGCTCGAGAGATTGGGAGGCACCCGCACGCCGGAGCCCGCGCCGTTTCTCGACCCGGCGGAATTTGGGTACGACGTTGCCCTTCTTCGGGAGGCCATGATTGCCCTGGGAAAGCGGCAGATGCGCCGCGCTGTGCAGCCCGCAGACCACGTGATCCATGGAATTCGCACGTTCGACGAGTTGACCCGCGCTCGGGACCTCCTCATGGCTCGCCTTCGCGACTGGTACGCGCTCCATTTTCCGGAACTCGCGCGCATGGTGGAAGCGGCCCAATTCACCGACCTCGTGGCCGAGCGAGGGCACCGGGATGAGATGCCCGTCGAAGCCCGAGACTCGGTCGGCGCGGAGATCGAGGCAAAAGACCTCCAGCCCATCCAGGATCTGGCTTCCAGCCTCCGGACTCTCCAGCGGGAACGGGCCAGCCTGGAAGCGTACTTGGAGGCGCGAATGCGGGACCTCGCTCCCAACGTGGCCCACTTGGCCGGCCCCCTCGTGGGAGCGCGCCTCATCGCCTTGACCGGTGGATTGGAGGAACTCTCGCGGAAGCCCTCCAGCACGATCCAGCTCCTCGGCGCCGAGAAGGCGATGTTTCGGCACCTTCGGAAGGGATCGAAGCCCCCGAAACATGGGGTTCTTTTCCAGCATCCGTGGGTGCACGGCGCGCCTTACTGGCAGCGGGGGCCGATCGCCCGCGCCCTCGCGGGGAAGATCGCCATTGGGGCCCGGGCGGACGCCTACACCGGTCGATTTCTCGGAGTGGAGCTCCGGGAGGAAGTCGCCGCCGCCGTGAAGGAAGCCAAGAGGACCCATCCCAAGCCCGCGCCCCGGCGAAGACCCCCGGGAGGCCGCCGGAACCGCCGGCGGAGATAACCCTCATAAACCCCCGCCCCCTAAATCCACCATGGGTTCGAAGCCGACCGACGTCAGCGATTCCGAGCTCGAGGAGCTCGTGCGATCCGGATCCGGGGTCGTCGTGGATTTCTGGGCACCGTGGTGCCAACCGTGCAAGTTCGTTTCCCCGGTCGTGGAGAAGCTGGCGGGGCGTTACGGCGACGGCATCGAATTCGTCAAGGTGAACATCGACGACAACCCGGACTCGGCCATGAAGTACCAGATCATGGGCGTCCCCACCCTCCTCTTCTTCAAAGACGGGGATGTCGCGGAACGAATCGTGGGCGTGGTACCCGAGGATCGGGTCGAGAAGAGCGTTCAGCAGCTCCTGTCCTAGGCGAGGATCGGATCGCTACTCGCCGCCTTCCCGCAACTCTCGTCGTAGGACCTTGCCGACGAGGGTAGTCGGCAGCTCGTCCCGGAACTCCACCGCGGAAGGCACGCTGTGCTTCGCCATGTTCTTGCCCAAGTAGTCGAGAAGCTGCTGCTCGGAGACCTTGCCCTTGTGCTCCGCGCGGAGCGTCACAAACGCCTTCGGTACCTCCCCCTTGAACTCGTCCGGCACGCCGATGACCGCCGCCTGTTCCACCGCCTCGTGCTCGAAGAGAACCTCTTCGATGTCCCGCGGGTAGACGTTCTGGCCCCCGACGATGATCATGTCCTTCTTCCGATCGACGATGTGGAAGTAGCCGTCCTCGTCCATCTTGGCGATGTCGCCCGTGTAAAACCAGCCGTCCCGCAGGACGAGGGCCGTCTCGTCAGGCTTGTTCCAGTATCCCTTCATGACTTGCGGGCCGCGGATGACGAGCTCGCCGATTTCTCCCAGGGGGACCTCCTGGGTCCCCGTCTCGATGTCCATGATCTTCGCCTCCGTGTCGGGGACGGGGATGCCGATGGAGCCGAACCGGACCTTCGCCCAGTCGTCCATGGGATTGGCGTGGGTGATGGGGCTGGTCTCCGTGAGTCCATAGCCTTCGACGATCATCGCCCCCGTCGTCTCTTTCCACTCCCGGGCGACCTCCTGGGGCAACGGGGCCGCGCCCGAGACACAGTACTGGATGGAGCGGAGATCGTATTTCTTGAGGTTCGGGTCGCTGAGGAGGGCCACGTACAGGGTGGGCACCCCGGGGAAGTGGGTGGGCTTGTGCTTCTGGATCGCCTTGAGCGTATCCTTCTTGTGGAACTGAGGCAGGAGGATGATGGACGCGCCGTTATGGATGGCCACGTTCATGCAGACCGTCATCGCGTAGGTATGGAAGAACGGGAGAACGGCGAGGACTCGGGCATCGTCCTCCATGTAGCTGATGGCGCTTCCCTGCAGTGCGTTGGATACCTGGTTGTAATGGGTCAGCATGACGCCCTTGGGCACGCCCGTGGTCCCGCCCGTGTAGAGGAGGAGGGCCAGGTCCTCTCGGGGGTTGATCTCCACAGGTTGGATCTCGCCCGTTGCCGCTTCGAGCTCATCCGGAAACCGGGTCGTGTCGGGGAACTGGCGGGGCTGTGACTTCTTCAGGAAGGCGAGCCTCGCGAGAAGCCCCGGCATGTAATCGGTGATGCTCGTTAGGATCACCCGCTCGAGGGGCGTATCCGCCCGCACGTTATGGACGGGGTCATAGACCAAGTCCAAGGCGATCATGATCTTGGCGCCGCAGTCATCGAGCTGGGCCTTGATCTCTCGCTCGACGTAGGTTGGGTTGAAGGGGACGGTGACGCCCCCCGCCTTCAGGATGCCAAAGTGAGCGATGAGAAACTGGGGGCAGTTGGGGAGGAAGAGAGCCACTCGGTCCCCCTTTTGCACGCCGAGCTGCTGGAGTCGGACCGCCATCTTGTCCGAGAGCGCGTCCAGCTCCCCGTAGGTCATCTCACGGTTAAAGAAAATCGTGGCCGTGTTCTCCGGAACCCGCGCTGCGGTGTCTTGGAGCAGCCGATACAACGGCATCTCCTCATACGTCAGCGTTTCCGGCACACCCTCGGGCCATGCGTCTACCCAGATGCGATTCTTGGCCTCAGCCATGCTACACTCCCCCGCGGTGCGATGACGGGACGTCGGATATTAAACAATTGCTCCGGCCACAACCGTCCCAAATCCTCATCTAGCCAACCCGTCTCGGTGCAGGAGGAGGGAAGGCATGGAGGGAACCGGGAACCAAGGCCAGAGGCCTCTCCGGGCGACCTTCAATCGGAACACCTCCCTCCTGCTTCTCGTCGGCGCTATTGTCGCCGTTCCGATTGGTTTTATCTTCGTTTCCCTCCCCGTCTACCTCGAGCGACTCCCCGTCATCGACACGACCCTCATTGGCGTGATCCTCACCGTTACCGGCGTGACCGCCGTCGCACTCATGATTCCAATCGGGCTCATGGCCGATCGATTCGGCCGACGCCGTGCCTTGGCCCTCGGTGGGATCACGGCCTCTCTATCCCTCTTTCTCCTCGGCTTTGCTGATTCTGTCCTATCGGTCCTCGTCTTCGCCATTGTCTTTGGAGTCGCCGAAGCCTTTGAATTCGCGAGTTGGAACGCCCTTCTCGCGGACGCGAGTTCCGAACGAACCCGCACGAATGTCTTCGGGGTGAGCTTCACCGCGAGTGCCATTGGGATGGCGGGGGGTACGCTCATTGGCAGCGTCGCAGATCAAGCCCTCCTCACAGGCGCTACCCTTCAGGCCGCCTATCAACCCCTCTTCCTTCTTCTGGGAGGCCTTCTGCTTGTCGTCCCCGTCCTGATCGCCTTCCTTCGGATGCCTTCCCGAGAGACCTCGAAGGAGCAGAGCTTCATCCCCGCGGAGTCACGGCGGGTGATTGGCCGCTTCTTTGCCGCAAACATCCTAATCGGCACCGGGGCGGGGATAATCGTCCCCCTCTTTTCGCTGTGGTTCCTCTTCCAATTCGGGATCGGCGAGGCTTTCACCGGTCCTCTGTTCGCGGTCTCAAGCATCGTCAACGCCGTAGCCTTCCTCGTCGCCCCTTCCCTCGCCCGGCGGGGCGGCCTGATTCGGACCGTGGTCGCCCTTCAGGCCGGGGCCACGCTCATACTCTTCCTAATTCCCCCTGCGGCTTCCCTGGGCGCCTTCGCGCTCTTGGCCGTGTCGGTCCTCTTCGTCGTCCGCCAGGCGCTGATGAACATGACCTGGCCCGTTCTCACCTCCTTCCTTATGGGGGCGGTGGACGTGAACGCCCGATCTGCGGCAAGCGCCGTAACCGCCGTCTGGTTCCGTCTGCCATTTGCGTTGAGTACGACCTTGGGTGTCTACCTCTTGACGATCGACCTCGCCCTTCCGTTCTACGTGACCGGTGTCCTGTACGCGTTTGGGACGGCGGCCTTTTGGGCGTTCTTCCGAGGCTACAAGATCCCTGATGAGGAACCGGCGGCGACCTAGGGGGCCCACCACCCCAACCCTTGTCCCCCTCCAGAATGTCGATTAGTAAGGCGGGTTCTGGTAGGGCTCAGGCTCGGGGCTCTCCGGCCTCTCGACCTCACGTCTCAGAACCTCCATGAACTGCTTCTGTCGGATCTTGTCGTAACCGATGTAGAAGAGCAGGAGGCCGATGATGACCGTGGCGATGGACCCACTGAGGAAGAACGCGCGCCCGACCTCGTCGGTCAGCATGACGGTCACGAGCATCTGCGTGATCTCGGGCGAGGCGGCCAAGACCACGGAAATCCCGCCTCCGAGGATGAAAAGGAATCCCAGCATGGCGAGGAAGAGGCCGGTCTTGAAGCTGATGCGTGCCCGGATTTCTTCCATGGGGCGCTCCTAATCCGCCAGCGGCCGGGAGTTTAGATAAGCGTTTGGTCCCGGTTATCAGGCTCGGAAGCCCCCTTCCGTCCCCCCGGCGAAAGGGTTATATTGCGGCTCGGCCAGGCGTGGCCATGGCTTGGGAGCAGGCGGAGGTCCGCAGCCTGAAGCCCAACCGTTATGTCCTGATCGGGGACGAGCCCTGTCGGATCATCAGCATCACCACCAGCAAGCCGGGGAAGCATGGAGAAGCGAAGGCCCGGATCGAGTGCTTCGGGCTCTTCGACAATCAGAAGCGGAGCATCGTCCACCCGGTTACCCACAAGGTTCGCGTGCCGATGATTGACCGAAGGAGGGCCCAAGTCCTCTCGGTGCAAGGAGGCGAGGTGCAGCTCATGGACCTCGAGACCTACGAGACCTTCACGCTCCCCGTCCCGGCGGACCTTGAAGGCAAGCTCGAGCCGAGCAAAGACGTGCAGTACATGCTGGCCATGGGTCGCCCGAAACTACTCAGCAGGCCGTAGGCATGGGCGTGGAGACCCTTCTCTTCGCAGACGCGGGCCCCAAAGAGGGGGCCCGGGCCGCCCTGTTCGGCGTCCCCTATGATGGAACCTCCTCCTTCCGGCCAGGCTCGCGCCTCGGCCCGAACGCGATCCGTCAGGCCTCCTACAATTTCGAGACGTACGACCTGGATCTCGATGTCGACTTGGAGGGGGCGCGGTTCACCGACCTTGGCAACGTCGAGGAGTTTGGCAGTTCGGCGGCGATGGTGAAGGGCGTTGCGCAATCCGCCACGAAGTGGGCCGCCGAAGGCCTCTTCCTACTCGCTGTCGGTGGGGAGCACTCCCTCACCCCGTCCTGTGTCCAGGCCCTCAACCGACCCGCCTTCGTCGTGCTGGACGCGCACATGGATTTCCGAGACACCTACCTCGACGATCCCCACAGCCACGCTTGCGTGACACGCCGGGTTGCAGATCAGTTGGGTGCCGATCACGCCGTCGTCCTCGGGGTCCGATCCGCCTCCAGGGAGGAGAAGGAAGCAGCCGAGCGTCTCGGCCTCCGCACCGTGCCGGCGTCTCAAATTCGCGCGGGGGGAATCGAGGTTGCGTTGGGTGCCTTGGACGAGTTGCCCGAGCGGGTGTACGTCAGCCTCGATATGGATGTCATCGACCCCGCGTACGCCCCGGCCGTGGGAAACCCCGAACCCTTTGGCCTGACGCCGCTGGAAGTCCAGAAGGTGCTTCAGACGTTGGGGGAGAGGATGGTCGGGTTCGATCTGGTCGAGGTCAGCCCGCCTTGGGATCACGGGGAGACGGCGGCCTTGGCCGCCCGGATGATCCGTGAAGTCCTTGCCCAGCTCAGCCTCGCGGGCAAGATCTAACGAAGGCGAACCTGCGGGTCTAGCGATACCCCGCGACCTCTGAGTCCGGGTCGAAGAGGCGCTCGACGTCGAACTGTTTGATTTCCCCCTCCAACCGGCGATCCAGTTCGGTCTTTCGGCGGCGAATCTCTTCGAGATCCTGGTCCTCTTCGACGACGGCGCGGCGGAGGCGCTCCATCTCGCTCGGGATGGTGGGGTCGATACGCAGCCCCGCGACGGTCAGGATGGAGATGGTGTTCATGGCAATGTCGAGCTCCAGCTTGGTTCGCGCGCGCAATCCGTGGCCGATCACGCTCTGGCTCACCTGGTCCAGGAACTCCTTGTGCCCTTGGAGCATGGTAAGGATGCGCTGCACCCGCTCTCCGAGCTGGAGGAGGTAGTCCTCGAGCCGAAGGATCGAGTCGTCCATCTCGATGAGGACACCCCGATCGCCGACCTTGGCACGGGGTCCGAGGCCGAGGGCCTCCCGAAACACCTCCTCGCCCTTCCGGCGCCGTGCCATTTCCCTGGAAAGGTCCCGTTGCACGCCGTGGTCCTTATCCCACTTGATCAGGAGCCGTTCCAATTTGCCTTCGAACCGCCTCATGTCTTTCTCGAGGGCGAACACGCGCTCCTCAACGCTACCCTGCACCACGCCATTCGCTCGATCCCAGCCGTTATGAGGATTTGTTCCTGGATATCACCGTTGAGAGCGAAGCGATAAATACATGGAATTGTATTACATGTAATTATGAAAGCCGACGACGAAAATCGGGAAGACGCAGTCGAGGCCGAGGACGAGATTCAGGTGGAGGTCAAGGACGAGGCCGACGAGGCGCAAGAACGCTTCGTCGACTCCCTCAAGGAACGGCTCCGCGATTCCATCGAGGACATCCTCGAGGTTGCCTTCCGAGAGGCGGGTCACGTCCGCGGACGGGCCGGTGTATGGAAGCGCCGTTTGGACCAAGAGATGGGTCGGGTTCAGGAGGACGTTCGTCGCGCCGTTCACGCGGCCCGTGTCGGGTTTACCCCCCTCGACCTCAAGATCGTCAAGCGCGGTCTCCGGGGTCGCCGGAACACCCTGATGACGCGGGTGAAGGACGAGGATGCCCGACGGATCGATCTTCTGGTGGAGGGGGGCATCTTCCGGAGCCGTTCCGAAGGGGCGGCCTTCCTCATCCACGCCGGATTGGAGTCGCGCCGCGACCTCATTGACAAGGTCGAGGACACGGCCCAAAAGATCGCTCATCTGAAGGAAAGGCTGCGCGAAGAGTTCTCCGAAGAGTGAGGGCCGGCCCCGGTCACATGTGCCCAGTTGTCTTTAAAACAAGGTACAGAGTAGTCGCGTCCGAGGCCCGGGAGCATGCCCGAAGTCATCATCCGAACGGAGAAGCTCTCCAAGAATTTCATCAGCAAGGACCGCAAGGGCTTCCGGAGCAAGAAGAAAAAGGTGGAGGCTCTGAAGGACGTCGATTTGGAGATCGAGGAGGGCGAAATCTTCGGTCTCTTGGGCCCCAACGGCGCGGGGAAGACGACCCTGATCAAGTGCCTCACCACACTCCTCATCCCCACAAGCGGCAAGGCGTGGGTCAACGGCTTCGACATCCTCAGCCAGGACAACCTCGTCCGGGCGTCTTTGGGCACGATGCTGATGGGGGAGCGTGGCCTCTACTGGAAACTCACCGGGCGGGAGAACCTCGACTACTTCGGGGCCCTATATCACGTGCCGAAGAAAGTGCGAAGACGGCGAATCGATGAGCTGAAGGAGCTCCTCGAGCTGGAGGAGTTCCTCGACCGGTCGGTGGAAACCTATTCCTCCGGCCAAAAGATGATTCTCGCCTTCGCGAAGGCTCTGATTAACGAGGCGCCGATTCTCATTCTGGACGAGCCGACGGTCACCATGGACGTGCCTACGGCCCGGAAGCTCCGGACGATCATCCTGGACCTCAACGAGCGAGGGCATACGATCCTGTACACCACCCACTTGATGGCAGAGGCGGAAGAGTTGTGCGATCGGGTGGCCATCATCGACCACGGCGAGATTATCGCGTATGGCACCCCGGATGCGCTCAAGGCCTCCCTGGTCACCGAGGAGACCATCACCCTGGAGGGCATCATCCCGCAGGAAGTGACCCGGAACATCCGATCCATCCCCGGCGTCAAGGCGGCCACCGTCACATCGGAGCAGGACGGTCGTACCTCCGTTTCCATCGTTACAGATGACAGCCGTTTGCTGCTGCCCAAGATCATCGAGAAAGTAGTCGGAAACGGCGCCACGGTGGACTTCATCAAGCCCCACGAGGTGACCCTGGAGGACGTCTTCATCGCAAAGACGGGTCGGTCCTTGAGCGTGGACACCCGGGTCGTGCCGGAGCGGGAGGGGGGGTCCCGTGGCCGTTGAGAAACTCGGTCTCACCCGCATGTCGAGGCGCTCCAACCTGGACATCGTCTGGACTGTCTTCAAGGCCCGGATCCTGATTATCTCCCGCTACCGCGGATCCCTGTTCCTGGAGACCCTGATCCCTCTCGTCTTTGCCGCCCTTCCCATCCTCATCGGGTTGTCCGTGGCCGGGGGAGCTGCCGCCGCTTCAGCCAACTTCGAGCAGAATGTCGGAACCCCTGACTTCCGGCTCTACATGCTCCTCGGGGCTGTGACCTTTGTCGTGGTTTCCATCATGCTCTGGATCGTGGGGTTCTGGATTCGGCGGGAGATGGAGATGGGGACGCTGGAAGCCATGTACCTCGCCCCGGCGAAGCGGGTCTACCTCGTGTCGGGTATCGCCACCTATGCCTTCCTCCGGAGCCTCATCGCCTTCGCCATCGCCCTCGGCGTGGGCTCTCTCATCTACGGGGTGAATCCCTTCCGAGGGGACATCGCCCTGGCCACCGCCTTCCTCTTCGTGGGCCTCATCCCCCTCTGGGGCCTGGCCTTCCTCTTCGGGGCCTTCATCCTGAAGGTGAAGGAGGCGAACAGCGTTGTCAACAGCGCGCAGTGGGTCGTGTCTTTCCTCATGGGCGTCTTCTTCCCCATCGCCTTCTTCCCGCCGTTCCTCCAGTGGGTGGCCCTCAGCTTCCCACCGACCTGGATGAACAACGGCGTGCGGGCGGCCCTGCAGGACCTGGCCTTCTTCTTCGGGACCTGGTACTTCGACCTGGCCGTGCTCTTCGTGTTCGCCGCGGTGGTCCCCTTGCTGGGGTACAGCGTCTTCCTGCGGACGGAACACCACATGAAGAAGAACGAGGGGGTGGGGCAGTATTGATGGCTCATCGCGGATTCGGCCTCGCCCGCGACGGCCTCCTTCAGCGCCTGTCCACCTTCCTGACGATGTCCAAGAAGACCATCGTGGAGTTCTCCCGTTACCCCGTGGCCTTCATCGCCACCTTCGCGCAAGTCTTCCTCATCATCCTCATGTTCCTCTTCGCGGCGTTCGCCTTCACCACGCCCGGAAGCGAGCTGGCCCAAGGGAAGCAGATCGCGGGTGTGATGGTCTACGGGCTGATCATCCAGCTCTTCCTCTCCTTCACCCTCTGGGAAGTGGGCTTCTCCATTCGCGAGGAACAGGTCCGGGGGACCCTGGAGTCCCTCTACATGTCCCCCGCAAGCCGATTCGGCAGCCTGATTTCCCGGATCTTTGCCATCCTGCTCTGGACCTCCGTCATGGCCGTATTCGCGGTCCTCCTGGTGTCCCTTTTGGTGAACGGCCTCCCTACGGCCAACTTCCTCCTCGCGATGGTCGTCCTTCTCTTCACGATCTTTGGGCTCATGGGAATCGGGCTGCTCATGGCAGCCATCACGATTCGGCTGAAGGAGACCGCGCAATTTCTGGTAGGCGTCCTCCAGTTTTTCTTCATCATCTTCGCGGCCATGTTCTTCCCCTTCGGGGTTCTCCCCGACGTCATGGTGGACTACGTGAGCCGCTTCCTCCCGGTGGCCTACTCCGTCGACGCCTTCCGTTCCCTTCTCCTCGGCCTCCCCGCGGGCTTCCCCGAACTGCTTCCGCTCACCCAAGAGATCCTCATCATCGTCCTCTTCGGTATTCTGGCCCCGCCTGTCAGCTACCTCATCTACAAGGAAGTGGAACGGCGCGCGCGCCTCCAGGGGACCCTGGGGGACTACTGAGCCCTTCCCATGCGGGTGGAACCCGTCGCGGGAGATCGGCCTGAGTTCATGCGCTTCCTGCGGGAGGACCCGGTTCGCAACGCCTTCGCGCTGTACGACCTGGAGGAGGAGGGGGATCAAGTGCAGTGCTTCGCGGCGGTGGAGGGCGACGCCTTCCGGGGATACCTTCTGGCCTGGCACGGACGTCAGTTTCCGAACGTCATCGTCACAGGGGACGAAGAGGCCGCAGAGACCTTGCTGCCGCGGGCGCCGCCCAGCCCCTGTACCTTCCTCCTGGTCCCAGGCTTGGTGGCGGCGGTGGAGAAGAGACGCGAGACCAGCGCGCGGCGAATGATGGACTTCATGTTCGTAGAGGCGAAATCCTTCCGCTCCGCCGACACGCAGGAAGTCGAACCATTGGGGGAGAAGGATGCCGATGCCTTG
>JAZFPV010000176.1:0-3195 GCA_036444795.1 Thermoplasmata archaeon | reverse complement strand
ATTCACCGTCGGGTCCTCCCGGAAGACGTCATCCCCGAGCTCGGCGGCCGCCATGGCCTCACGCATCTCGTCCGTGGGAAGGGTGACGGTGTCGCTCCGCAGGTCGATGTACCCCATGGCGTCCCCTCACGCCAGGCAGTTACTTAATCGTGCGTGGGCGGCTCCGACCCGAGGTCACCGCGCGACCGCCTTGACCCCCGCGGCCGCGAGAAAGAGGAGGGCGACCATGCCGCCGTACGTGCTCATGAGGACAAGGGAGGTATTGAGCGTGGCCTGGGTGATGAGAAACCCGTCGATCGCCGGGATGGCCCAGGCGGCCACGGCCACCAGGGTGCCCAGCATGGCGAGCGGCCCCATCATGGTGCGGAGCAGTCCCGTTTTGCGCTCCATCAGGTGCCTCCGCTCCCGGACCGCGGAAATGACTTCCCGGACGTCGCTGCTCAGGGCGGTGCGAGTCTCCTGGTAGGCGACCGTCTGCTGAACCTGGGGCGCGCCGCTGTCCTCCTCGACGAGGATGGCGTCCAAGAGGTCGTCGAGCTCCTTTTCCAAGTGATCCCCCGCGGGCTGTTCCTCCTGGTAGTTGGCCGCATACGCCTGGCCGACGAACTCCTCGTCGATCCGGAACTCCAGGTCGTCGCTCCACTTGATGGCGGACCAGCCCAGACGGTTGTTGAGCACGCCCAGCGTCCGGTCCTCCAGACTGGTGGCGGCCGAGGAGGTGTTGAGCAGGAGAAGAAGGACTCCGGCGAGGACGATGGCCAGGAGGACGCCGATCCCCTGGACCACCGTGGTGTAGGTGGTCAGAGAGAGGGCCGCGTCATAACTCAAGCCGAGGTCTTGGGCAAAGAAGAAGGAGACGACCGCAGTGGCAAGGAAGAGTCCCCAGAAGAGGACGTTCATGAGGCGGATGGAAGGCTGGAGACGGCGAGGGCGGCCAGGCCTCATGACAGGGGATTCTGGCCTTCGCCGCGCTAATAAAGATTCGGCCGTCGTTCTCGGCCTCGATAACAGGGGCTATCCGAGCTCCCGACCCAGTAGGGCGAAGCGCGAGAGGAGGGCCTCCAACTGAATCCGGTCGTTGCTCCCCTGAATGAGCCGATAGTCGGCCTCGCCGACGCGATCGATCATCTCCACCATCACCCGGTCCGGCACGCTCAGGTCGTAGACGGCCCGGTAGATCTCCCGAAGGAGGTCCTCCGCGGCGAGGCCGTATTCCAGGAGCAGGTCGTCCAGCATCGAGCGGGCACTCAGGAAATCCCCGTTGAGGGCGGTCTCCACGAGCTTCTTCACCGTTTCGGGACGGGCGGCGCTCGCGGCCCGATAGAGGGAATCGTCGTCGATCTTCGGCGAGACGGCGGCCGCCACCTGGAGTGCATTCGTGGCCTTACGGAGATCCCCTTGGGCGACGTAGACAAGGGCGTCCATCCCCTCGGGGGTGACCTCGAGACCCTCCTCCTTCGCGATCCGTTGCATGTACTCCTGGACATGCTCCGGCTTCAGGGGGCGGAACCGGAACACGGCGGTGCGGCTCTGAATGGGAGGGATGATCCGGCTGGAGTAGTTCACCGAGAGGATGAACCGGGCGGTCCGGGTGTACAGCTCCATCGTACGTCGGAGGGCCGCTTGGGCGTCGTTGGTGAGCTGATCGGCCTCGTCGAGGAAGATGATCTTGAATCCTCCCTCGCCGATGGGTGCCATGCGCGCCTGGTTCTTGATCGTCGTGCGGACGACGTCGATCCCGCGTTGATCCGACGCGTTTGTTTGCGCGAAGTTGCCCCGCCAGTCCTCCCCGAACAGTTCGCGTGCCAGGGCAATCGCGGAGGTGGTCTTCCCCGTTCCCGCCGGTCCGGCGAAGAGGAGGTGCGGCAGACTCCTCGTCTTCACGTACGCCTGGAGCCGGGAGACGATATCGACCTGATTGACGACCTCCCCCAGCTTCCTGGGTCGGTATTTCTCTACCCAGACTTGTTCCATCAACGGTTCCTGCACCGATGGATGGGGGAGTTAAAAACCCTCTTTTAGAGGGGACCGAACGTGGAAAGGGGACGACCCGGTTGAGGGAATCGTCCAGGCACGATCTCGGCACCCAATGCGGAGAGCACGTTTGACATCCGATTGAGGACCGAGATCTGCTCGCTCCCCGCGAAGAGCAGGCCGATCGCCTTGCGTGCCTTGTCGACTACCAAGGCCCCGCTGTCGCCCGCCTTCGACATCCCGGTGGTGAGGATCTGGTCCGTGAACAGGGCCTCTCGCTTCGCCCCATATCGAATCAAGACGGTGGCATCCAAGTGGGTCACCCGACCGCGTGTAAGGCCTGTCGTCCTCCCGCTCTTCCTGACCCCGAGACCGATGGAGGCGGTCGTGATCCCTTCCAGCGGGCCGATACGGAGGAGGTCGCCGCGGAGGTCCGCGCCACGGACCGGTCGAGCGAGCGCACAGTCCACGAGGTTTCGCCGGGGGAAGAACGGGCGAAACACCCGCCCCGGGCCGTGCAAACGCCAGCGGAGCGGAATGAAGTCCGAGAGGTGCGCGATGACGTCCTCCGGATCCCGTCCCCCGTCCTCGGGCCCGGGCTGAAGGATGGGGTCTCCGATCGTGGCACGGCCGGAGTCCGCGAGGATGTGGTTGTTCGAGAGAAGGTGGGGCTCCGAGGCGTGACGAACCACGCATCCGAGGGTCCCGGCGCTGACGTTCGGGTGGGCGAGGCTTACCCCGCTGGGCGCGGGACGCCACCGGTCCACTGGCCGCCGAACCACACGGACACGTTGCCCGAGGGCCTCCAGTTCTCCGGTCTCCACGACGTCGGTCGTGACGTTGTTGATCCTCTTGGGGATCCTCTCGCGGGATCCGAGCGCCGCTTCAGGGAGCTTCTTCCGGACGAGGACGACGAGGCAGAGTTCGTCGGTCTCCTCCCCTCCGACGACCTTCTTGCCGACGGCCAAGCCGACGACGTTCCGCTTCCGGAGGAGACTTCGTTCATGCCGTGCCTTCACTTTCTGGATCTCGGCCCACGTCATCTGATTCGCTCCCCTTCGATTTCACGGAGAAGGCGGAGATCTCCAGGAGTCCCTGGCCCGTGCGGCCTCCGACCACGGTCCCGGAGAACCGCACGATCAGATTGCCGAAGACCCCGATGAAGAGGCCGATGCCGTACCAGGGAAGCAGCTGGGCCGCGTAGAGAAACTTCACGATCGT
>JAZFPV010000175.1:0-2035 GCA_036444795.1 Thermoplasmata archaeon | reverse complement strand
ACTGGACCTCCGGCCGCTACGACGGGATCGCGATCTCCGAGGCCGCCGACGACGAGACCGCCAGCGCGGAAACGCTGGCTCTCAGCCTGCAGGGCGACGTTCGAACGGAGACCCTCCGTGCCTTCGGACATGTAGGACATGGAGCGGATTCTCGCCAAAATGCCTTAGCTCGGAAACCCAGCGGAGGACCGAACTCGTCTCAGGTGAAGGTGAGCGGCGCAAACCCGAACTGCACCGAGAAGGGCACGCACCAGATGACCACGTAGCGGTAGCTCCGCGGATCGACCCCATCAGGGATGGGGTAGTTCGACGAGCCCTGGCTCGCCTTGAGGGGACCCAGATCTAGGTCGCCCGGCGCTACCCGGGGATCCAGAGTCAGGTAGACGTTCAGCCCGGGACCGTTCGTGACAAAGAAGTTCTCGAAGTGCAGGATGTACGCTGAACCGTCGTGGAGAAGGCTGGCCTCTCCCGAATTGACATGCCCCGGTTCTCCGTCCATGAAGGCCCCCGTGGCGATGACACTCGTGAAGCCCGTCGGGGTTTCCTCGGTCCCCTGCGTCGCGAAGAACAAAGGAGAGGCGAGGATCCACGCCGGAACGGCCAGCACCGCGACGATCGAGATAGCGAGGAGGAGCTTGATGCGAGGGGCAACCATACAACCTGTCTACTCCCACCCAGGGATAAGGCCCTTGCCCAGAATTCGGCCCAACTTCCGCCGCGATGAAAGATAGACCGAGACGACTCAAGCATCGGGTGGACTCATGCCCAGGAGCCGCATCTCGTACGCCATCCATTCGCCTAGTCCTTCCTCAAGCGATCGCGTCTCAAATCCCAATTCCTGCCTTGCTTTGAAGTCGTCCCCGAGGTACGTGACCCCCGCGGCCGATCGGAGGGTTTCCGGATGGTACAGCGCCGAGACCCGGAAGAGCCGTCCGAACACGCGCATCAGACCCGCCATGAACCGGAGAGTCCCGGTTGAGATCTGCCTTGACGGAGCAGGGATTCCAGTAATCTGTTCGGCAATCTCAAAGGCCTCAACTAATGAATGGCCGGGGCCCGCGAGAATATAACTCTCTCCTGGTCGACCGCGTTTCATCGCCTCGAGATGTCCCCGAACCGTATCCTCGACGTGACTCCAGTCGAAGGCCAGCCCCTTCGGCGGCAGCCAGCGCAGATTCCCCTGCAGATAGTCGATGAAATAACCCCGTAAGGGACCCGTGAGCCCCGGCCCGTATACCAGTCCGGGCTGCACGACAATCAACGGCAGCCCTTCTCGCATCATGGGTTCCGCCACCTGGAACTGGGCCCTCGACTTCGTCCGATCGTACTCAGTCGGGAAGGGGCCTGTGGGACGATACGTCTCGTCGACAACCTCGCCGCGCGTGTCCCCGAAGGCGGCAAGGGAGCTGGTCAGGACCCCACGGGGGATCTCCAGCTCCTGCATGAGTTCCAGGACATTTCGTGTCCCGCCGACATTGACCGGAACGGCTTGGCGGTGGTCCCATGAACCGACCTTGAACCAGGCCGCCAAATGGAAGACACCGTCGACCCCCTCCATCGGGGCGCGCATGCTTTCCCGATCCGTGACGTCGCCTTTGTAGATGTCAACACCCAAGTCGACCAGCGGGCGTGCCGCGGGAGGGGTCCGGACAAGGGCCGCGACTTCGTGTCCGTCTTCGGCGAGCTGGCGGGTCAGACGACTTCCGATGAACCCGGTGGCCCCTGTCACAAAGTAACGCATGTCCACACGACTCCGAGCGCCTGGAGGCCTAGGAGCCCCCTCTATAAGGCGGTATCAGCCAGCCCCCTCGCGGGTCTCCCCGATTTCCTAGCAAAGAGGCTAATACCTCCGGGGATTCACCAACCGCGGGGAGGATCATGACCCTGGAAGAGAGTTTGAAAGCAATCGATGCAGCGGAGAGTGCGTTAGAAGCTCGCGATTGGAACAGCTTCGACGCGGCCCATGCGGAGTCCGTAGTCGTCCATTCCCCCTCTACCCCCGAGCCCACGAAGGGTCGGCAGGCCCATCGGGAGG
>JAZFPV010000174.1:0-2751 GCA_036444795.1 Thermoplasmata archaeon | reverse complement strand
AAGAGGTCGATGCGCTGCGCCGTTTTCCCTCCCAGGCTGAGGAGATCGCCCGGCGGGACCTGGGCCTGATTCGGCCCGGGGAAATCGTCTACCAGTTCCGGAAACGCTAAGCCGCACCCGCCATCCCTTCCTCTCATGACGGTGCCTTTGGAGGACCCTCACCCACCCAATCATCTTGGAACCTCAACTGCCTGGGTCGGTCCCCGAACCCCGCGACCGGCGTCTGCACCTTCACGATTGGAGTCCTGCCCCAAGCTCCCATGAAACGCTGATAAAGACGCTGCCAGCCCCCATTCAGGCAAGGAAGTTTTGTCTAGAATTCCGGACAAATGTCTGGTAATTTAGACAGCGAATAGGGAGAGCATATCCGATGATCATTCATCGTCCCCTTGATCACATCCTGTCGGCACGAAGTCAGATTGCCGTCCTCCGGGTGCTTCTCGACTCCGCCCACGGCCTCACTGGTCGGGAAATTGCGCGGCAGGCCGGCATGAACCACCAAGCCTGCATCGAAGCCCTCTCCCGCTTGGAGGCCCTCGGCCTTCTTCGGCGACAGCGGGTGGGCCGTGCCCACCTGTTTACTCTGAATCGAGAACACGAGCTGATCGCCAGGGGAATTGTGCCGTTGCTGCAATTTGAGCGACGGTTCGAGGACCGATTGAAAGACGTGCTTCGACGCCACTTCCAGGACGTAGCTCTCTCGGGCGCCATCTTCGGCAGCGTCGCCCGCCGCGAAGAGGTGCCGGAAAGCGATCTCGACATATGCCTGGTGGTGTCATCCCCCCAGGCGAAGGAGAAGGCCCACGCGCGGGTACAGGAGGTGGCGGCCATCATCTGGAAACGGTTCGGGGCCCGTCTGTCCCCGATCATCCTCACCCGGGACGAGTTTCGACGTCGTAATGCCAAAAGGGATCCACTGGTCCGAACGTTGTTGCGCGAGGCCCAGCCGTTCCTCGGCGGGCAACTGGTGCGGCACATAGATGGCCAGAAGGCGTAAACGGGACCGCGTGGATCTCCACCGAAGCCTGGACTATCTCCGGGTCGCGGACAACTTTTACCAGGGGGCGGAGGTCGCACGGGAGTTCGAGTATTGGAACGCGGCTGGCGTATTGATCATCCACGCGGCCATCGCGTACGCTGATGCCATTACCATCAAAGTCGCGGGAATAAAATCAAGGGGAGAGGATCACCGCGATCTCGTAGACCTCATCGAGGATGTCGTCGCTTTGGACGCTCAGGGGAGGGCCGCTGTCAACCAGTTGCGCCGATTGATCCACGAGAAAAGCCTGGTCTCGTACAGTGGTGAAGTCTATACTCGGGCAGACATCACGCGCCTGGGAAAGCTCGTGGAGCGGTTCCGAAGCTGGGAATGCGGGTGGGGTCAGGTCTACAAAGTTGACTTTAACTAAATTCGGTGGTAGGCTGCGGGTCATCTCATCGCGAGGCGATCATGACCCGACCATTGCGACTGCAATATCCCGGGGCGCTGTATCACATCACGGCAAGAGGCAACGAACGGAAGGCCATCTTTCGGTCCGATGCTGATCGCGAAGCCTTCCTTACCCTCCTCGCTCAGACGGTGGATCGCTACCGCCTCCTCCTGCATGCGTACGTCTTGATGGGCAACCACTATCATCTTCTCGTAGAGACACCGGAAGCCAACTTATCCCTGGCCCTGCGGCACCTCAACGGTGTCTACACGGGGTATTTTAACCGGGTTCACCGTCGGAGCGGGCACCTCTTTCAAGGACGCTATAAGGCTATCGTCGTAGAGAAAGAAGGTTATCTATTGGAACTGTCCCGCTATATGCATCTGAATCCGATCCGAGCCCGGCGGGCTGTGCGGTTGGGGAGGTATCCCTGGAGCAGTTATCTGGCCTACATTGGGAGACGCCAGGCGCCGGTTTGGCTGACGAGGCAGGCGGTTTTGGGATATTTTGGGAGAAACCTTTCGAGGGGCCAGAATGCCTACCGGACATTTGTGGCGGAGGGGATTCGTCGAGGCGTGGAGCGGCCTTGGGAGCAGGTGATCGCGCAGGTGGTTTTGGGGGGGCCGCAATTTGTGCGCTTTGTTCGCGGGAAAGTGACGCGGGGACGGGACCGGGAAGTGCCGAGTCGAAGGCAACTGGAGGCCCGGCCAACGTACAACGAAATCCGACGGGAGGTCGAGGCGGCGTTACCGGAGTTGCTGCGCCTGAAAACGGGGGGGCGGTCCGATCCAGGGAGAGCCGTTCTGTTCTACTTGGGACGCGAGAGAGGGGGGTTGTCGCTTAAGGCCCTGGCCGGATCGTTGGGGGTGGAAGAATCGACAGTGAGTCACGCCGCGGGCCGGGTAGCGAGGCTCAGAAGGGAAGATCCGAATTGGGATCGGGTTCTCCGCAATATAGAAAGAAGGATAATTTCAAATCTATAGACCTGTCCCCGTTCTTTGTTGCCAGGGAGCACCGCGTTGAGGGTTGAAGGACGGTTGCAGCGTGGGTGGCTGAGCAATAGGTGACTGGAACACTCGTGAAACGCATAGATTACCCGAACGATCGCTCGATCTGCCATCGGCATGTACACCATTTTCGTGCAGTCTAATTCACCCGGAGGCTGAGATTAGACGTCCTGAAGTGTTCCGTTCTTGGCGGAGAGGTGAATGGAGGTTCTAGATGGCGCAATCCGGCCGAAGCTGGTAACCTGTTTCTCAACAGGCGGCTGAACGATGTAATGAAGGCGCGTTAAGGCTGGAACGAGGAACGTGGATTCGAG
>JAZFPV010000173.1:0-2400 GCA_036444795.1 Thermoplasmata archaeon | reverse complement strand
GCTCTATACTGACCTGGCCGCCTGGTTGAGTCGACGCATCCCTCCGGCGGCCGCCGCCATGGTGACACGGGGGTGGTCGGGCCTGTGCCAGGCGACGCCGGATCGTTTTCCCTTGGCCGGACGGATCGGGGGGACAGAGGGGCTCTACGTCCTGGCGGGTTTAAACGGCCTCTGCGTCATGCGGAGCCCGCCCCTGGCCCAGGCGCTGGCGGACCACATCCTCGGGCGCGCCCCCACCTTCGACCTGGCCCCCTTCCGGCCCGACCGCTTCGAGGCGGGGACGGACTTCCCCATTCACGAGGGGTTTACGCTGGGATGAGCCGAGCGGCTTTTTAAGTAGGCGATCTCTCTTCGAACGAGGCGTCTGGACATGGTGGAGGAAGGAGAGAAGGCACCCGATTTCACGATCCCGAACGAAGACAATAAGCCCGTAAACCTGAAAGCGGAGCTCGGGGACGGGCCGGTCGTCCTCTCCTTCTACCTCTTCGATTTCACGTCCGTCTGCACCGAGCAGGCATGCAGCTTCCGGGACCACTCAGGGGCGCTGCAGGAGTATGGCGCCAAGGTTTTCGGCATCAGCGGGGATTCCCCGTTCAGCCATCGCGAGTTCAAGAAGCAGAACCACCTCAACTTCCCCCTTCTGAGCGACTGGGCCCACATCGTCAGCCAAAAGTATGACGTGCATCATGACGAGATCTTCGGTCTTCCCGGCGCGGCGAAGCGATCCGTCTTCGTGCTGGACCGGGAGGGGATCGTCCGTTACAAGTGGGTGACCGAGGACCCCGGCATCCCCCCCGACACGGCGGAGGTGGCGGAGGTCGTCAAGAGGTTGGCGTCCTAGGGTGCTCCCGCGTCGCCCGTGACGTCCGCGTGCCGCTCACGCCTTCGCTCCCCGGGTGACAATGGCCAGGTCCGGCTTCCACCGGGGGCCGGTAAACCCGACCCGAATGTCCCGAAACCCCGCCTCCTCGAACATGGCCACGGCCTCCTCTTCGTCGTAGAATAGCATCATGTTGTCTGCGAGCAGGCGATAGAGCCGATCCTGAGGCCGAGTGGGACCGCCTACCATGACGACGCCGCCCGGCCGGAGGACCCGGTGCATCTCCCGCAGGGCCTGGTCCGGGTTGGGCCAGTACTCGATCGAGCCGGAGGAGAGCACGGCGTCGAAGCGCTCTGAACTGAAGGGAAGGTTCTCGGCATCTCCTCGCACCAAGGGAATGGGAAGCTTCTTTCTCGCTCGCTGGAGCTGCTCCGGCGTGATGTCGAGCCCCCAGACGGTAGGGGTCACCTCCAGGATGCCCTCGCTCAGGAACCCCGTTCCGCACCCCACGTCCAGGACCTTCATCCCCGCGCGCAGCCCGGCCATCTTCAGCCCATACGACCGCATCTCCTCATTCCAGAACAGGTCGCGAAGCCACGTGTCGTAGACCTTCGAAAGCTGGCGGTAGAAGCGTTGGGCCCGCCGCTTGTCCCGGAGGAACTCCATGCGGAGGCCTCCTCCTCGTTCGATACCCTTTTCCCGATTCATGGGCTGTCCGTTCCGTGCGCCTCAAGGAGGCCGTCCTCGACCTCGGCTATTTCTTCCTCACCCTCTTTCTCGTGAGTTACGGGCTCTTGCTCGTCGTGCGGGGACTCGTCGTCGCGGGCTTCTCCAAACTTAGGGCGTCCGCCGCAGGCAGGTCCTGACACCGAAGGGCCGCGGCCAGCCCTTCCGGCCCAAGGAGACGGAAACTCTCCTCGAGGGCCTCCGGGTCGTCAAAGGACGGGGTGAGCATCCGGAAGAGGGCCCACCCCCGCTCGAACGCGCCTCCGAGGATGCCCCGCCATGCGGATTCGTACGCCTCCAACGGGGCCTTCCCGGCGGCGAAACGCGCCGCCGCACGCCCCGCGAGACGGCCGCAGATCATGGCCGTAAAGATACCGCCGCCGGATGTGGACAGGACGTGGCCTGCGGCGTCTCCCGCGAGGAGGACGTTGCCCCGGACCGTCTCGGGAAGCGGGCCGCTCATCGGCACGAAGCCCCCTGTGGGATCCGATGTGGGCTGAAGGCCCCGGGCCCGGATGAAGGTGTCCAGCGCGCCGCGCAAAGGGTCCTGCCGAAGGTCGGGCCGCACGCCCAGACCGACGTTGGCGTCGTGGTGTCGAGGGATCACCCACGCGTACCCTCCCGGCGCGTCCCCGCCGAAGTACGCCTCGAACACCGGATCGAAAGACCCCGAAAGGGACAGGGAGAGGGCCGGGAAGAGAAGTTCGTGATCGGGGAATCCCATTTTGCGCGCCACGAGGGAGCGGGGTCCGTCGGCCCCGATGACCACGGTCCCACGGACGCGGGTTCGGGGCGTCACGAGGTCTCCGTTGTCGAATCCCAGGAAGGGTGTTTCGGTCCACAATTCGGCCCCC
>JAZFPV010000172.1:0-2169 GCA_036444795.1 Thermoplasmata archaeon | reverse complement strand
AACCCGCTACGACAACTTCCTACGCGTGGGGGACGAGGGCTAGCCGAACATCGTCTCCGGGCGCGTCTCCTCGTCCTCCTCCTCCGGCTCGGCGGTCTCGAGCACGTCAATGGCGAGGATCATATGGAGCGGGATGACCCGGGTCCTCCCCTCGTCTTCCTCGTGGTTCTCGTCCAGTTCCATGACGACCGCGTCGTCCGTTCCGATGGTCGCGAAGCCCTTGAAGACGCCCGAGGTCCGCATCGGCCGCTCCCGAGACTCCGCGGAAGTCAGTCGATAGCGGGACCCCTTCGTCATCATGAAGACCTCTTGTTCATCCTTCCCCATACAGCGAACCTCCCTCGATTAGTCCTTGAAGATGCTCCACAGTCCTCCGGTAGTTTTCCATGGCCACGTCCACGTGGGCCTCCACGAAGTTCCACGCCTTCGCCAGGTTCCCGTAGCGGATGCGATAGCCCTTCCGGGGCCTCCCCAACGTGGGCACCTCCACATCCTCCAAGAGGTCGAGGGACTTGAGCTTGTTGATGTGGCGGTAGACCGTGGCCTTCCCGGTCTCCAGCCGCGCGGCGAGCTCTTCGGCCGTCCAGCCCCTCTCGGAGCGACGGAGGAAGTGGTCGACCAAGAGACGGTACGGGATACTGCGCTTGACCTCCTCGTCCCCGGCCCCCGTCCTCTTGGGCAGGTAGCCGATCTGCCCGAGGAACAGCAGAGCCACCTCTTGTGGATCCTTTACGGAGTTCAGCGGGACGTTGCTCACGACATGAATCTGGAAGGCCATGGAACCCGCCGCCCGGAACACCGCACCCTTAGATATGGGTTTCTAGGCCGGAGCGTTCGCGCACGGAGTTCACCGCCGCTCGCATGAGCACGGCCCCCGGCAGCGCGGCGAAGAAGAGGGCCTCCGAGGCCTCCCCGGATAAGGCCAACGGGGCCAGAATCAGGCCAAGCAAGAACGCGGAGAGACCGACGGCCCAGATCCACCCCCAGGGTCCCCAGTCTCGGAAGTAGTGTGTCGCCTCGAGCATCCTCCTCCCCGGGCCCATTTACACGGACAGCCTACTTGAGACCTGCGGCCCTCAGGCTCCCCTGCCGTGAACGCTTCACGAGGGAGGTTTGCGCTTCCGCCGGTAGAAGAGGTAGAGGACCAACGCGGCCCCCACAATGGCCCCCACCACCACATTGAGGAGCAGGAAGATTCCAAACGGTCCCGTGGGACTGAAGATATTCGCGTCCACGGTAAACTCGACCGAGGCCGAAGCCGCGTTCCCTGCAAGGTCCCGGGCCGTGACCACGAGAACATGGCGGCCGTCCCCCACATTTGCGAATGTGAAGTTGTCCACCGCCCCCGCCACGATGGGCGTTCGATCATCCAGGCGGATCTGAAAGATCGTGATGCCAGACGTGGCGTCCTCGCCGGCCCATCGCACTTCGGGGAACGCGGTGTTGAGGATGGCATCCTGGACGGGCGCGATTATGGCAACCGTCGGGGGGACGGTGTCTACCGCAAACAAGTCTACGGCCAGCCGCCGATTCCCTACCTTGTCAAAGGCAGTGACCTGGACTGTGTGGGGCCCCTCCGCCAGACCATGGAAAACGTGGGAGCGGGCCGATGAAACGAGCTGAATGACGGGGCCGCCGTCTAGGCGGATCTCAAACCGGTCGAGTCCGGAGATGTCATCCTCGGCCCTCCATGTGACCTCAGCACGGTTCTCAGAAGTCCAGAATGGACCGCCGAGAGAGGTCACCAAAAGCCCCGGCGGAGTGGCGTCAACGAGGAACGCGGCCTGAGCTTGACGCACGTTCCCGGCATTGTCGCGAGCGACCACCCGGACGGTGTGGACCCCATCGGGGACTTCGCTCAGGATGTGGATTCTGGATAACGCGGGCAACATGGCGACGGTCCGCCCATCCAGCTGGACCTCGAATCCGTCGATGCCCGTACCCCTATCCTCCGAAGACCAAAGCACGGTCACCTCGCGGGTGCTCAGGGCCTCCCCCACCTCAGGCGCGGCTAACATGAGGCTGGGCGGCACCAAATCGGTGAGGAGCACACCCGCGTAGGCCCACAGGGGGAATGTGCCCGTCGTGAACCCCGGCCACACACCGAAGGCCCCGGTCGCCCCATCGAACAGGGCGGGCTCGACCTGACTCCCGCCTGATAAGGCAACC
>JAZFPV010000171.1:0-8743 GCA_036444795.1 Thermoplasmata archaeon | reverse complement strand
AAGGCACCGTGTGGGTGGCGGAAGAAAACGTCGCCTCCGTGATGAAGGGAGCGGGCATCGAGGAGTATCAGGTCGTCTCCGAGGCACAGGGACAGGACTTGGAGGGCCTCGAGTATCGCCATCCCCTCGAAGAGGAGGTGCCCGTCCAGACGCGCTTCGAGGGGGACTGGGTTCACCGTGTCCTCTTGTCCGACACCGTCACAAAGGAGTTCACCGGCCTCGTCCACATCGCCCCCGGCCACGGGCCGGAGGACTTCGAGATCGGACGGAAGCGAGGGATGGACATCTTCAGCCCGATCGACGGGACGGGCCGCTTCACGGAAGAGGGTGGCAAGTACGCGGGACTCCCGACCAAGGAGGCCAACGAGGTCATCATGGCCGATCTCGAGGCCCGGGGGGCTCTCTTCCTCCGGGGGGAGATCGTGCACCGGTATGGGCACTGCTGGCGCTGCCACACGCCCATCCTGTACCGGGCGACAGACCAATGGTTTGTCCAAGTCACGAAAGTCAAGGACCGGATGCTGGCCGAGGTCGACCGGGTGACGTGGACCCCCGACTGGGCGGGCAGCGCTCGCCAGCATGACTGGGTCGAGAACCTCAGGGACTGGACAATCTCCCGCCAGCGCTACTGGGGTATCCCCATCCCGATCTGGGAGTGTGCGGAGGGCCACATGCGGGTCATCGCCTCCGCCGCGGAACTGCAAGGCGCAAGCGGCTTCAAGGAAGGCATGGACCTGCACCGGCCATGGATCGATGAGGTCACGTTGGTATGCGACGAGGACGGCGGGGAGATGCGCCGGATCCCCGACATCCTCGACGTCTGGTTTGACTCCGGGGTGGCGTCGTGGGCGAGCCTCGGTTATCCCCAGCACACCGAGGTGTTCGACGACTGGTGGCCCGCTCGCTGGATCATGGAAGGTCTCGATCAGACGCGCGGCTGGTTCTACTCCCAGTTGGGTGCGGGAGTCGTGGCCTTTGACCGCTCCCCGTACGACTCCGTCCTGATGCACGGATGGGTCTGGTCCCCGAAAGGGGAGGCCTTCTCCAAGAGCCGCGGGGTTGCCCTGACCCCGGAGGAGGCGGCCGCGGAGTTCGGAATGGACGCGCTCCGTTTCTACAATTTGAAGGCGGCGGCTCCTTGGGAGGACTTCGCCTTTCATTGGGACGAGCTCCGCAACGCCCACCGCGCCCTGAACATCCTCTGGAACGTCCACCGGTTTGCCACCCTCTACATGGCCCTCGACGGCTTCCGGGCGGAAGCGGTCTCGGGGAAGGACTTGAAGAAGCGACTTGGGAGGGAAGACAACTGGATTCTCAGCCAGCTCCAGGCTCTCATCGAGGAGGTGTCGGCCTACCTCGCCGCGTACGACCTCCATAAGGCCGCGCGGGCCCTGGAAGACTTCATTCTCCGCGACCTTTCCCGGTGGTACGTCCGTCTGGTCCGGGACCGGACGTGGACGGAAGGGGAGAGTTCGGAGAAGACGGCGGCATATCTCGCCCTTCACGAGGTCCTCCTCCAGCTTGCACGCCTCCTCGTCCCCTTCACCCCCTTCGCGGCCGAGGCGATGTATCAGGACCTGGACGGGCCCCTCCTCACGGTTCACATGGAAGACTGGCCGGAGGCCGATCCGATTCTCCGCGACCCCACTTTGGAAGCGCAGATGACCGTCGTCCGCGAGTTCGTGGAGGCGGCGGGGAAACTGCGGCAGGCCCGGAATTACAAGCTCCGTTGGCCCGTCGCCCATTGTGCGGTTGTCCCGGGGGACGGGGACGTCGCCAAGGCGCTTGAGGTCCTCCACACGACCTTCCTGCAGCAGGCCAACACCAAGGACCTCCAGGTGACGGAGGCAGGCGCCTCCTGGGGGGACCGGACCCTTCAGATTCGGGTCGACAGGGCCGCCATCGGGCAGCGTTACGGTGCCCTCCTCCCCGACATCGAAGGAACGTTACACCGTGCCGACCCGGCGGAGGTTCAGGAGGCCGTGGAGAAGGGCTCCTTCGAACTCTCCGTTCGGGGCCAGCCGGTCCAGATTACTTCCGAGATGGTGCACTTCGAATCCGTCCTCTTGGACGGACTCGCGGAGGCTGAGACCTCCCTCGGCACCCTTGTCGTGGACTTCCGGCAGACCCCCGAGATCAAGGCCGAGGCGTATGCACGGGAGCTCATCCGACGCGTCCAGCAGATGCGGAAGGAGATGGATCTCCAGGTTGAGGAGTACGTGCGGGTGGAGGTCGAGGCCGAGCAGGGCCTCGCGGCCAGCTTCACCACGTGGAGGGATTACATCCTTCGGGAGACCCGGTCGAAGGAGCTCATCGTGACCGAGGGTACCCCTCGAGGCGACCACGTCAAAGTGTGGGACTTGGATGGGGAGCCGATCACCATCGCGATCACGCCGAACCGTTGAGGGCCGGGAGCACACTCTCCAAGACCTGGCGGAGTTTCGGCACCGTCCGGAATCGCCCCAGTTCTTCGGGGGCAATCCAGCGGTACGCATCGTGCTCCCAATCCAGCGTCACTTCCTCCGATGCGATGTCGAAGAGGAAAGGGTGGACGGCCCAGATCACACCCGGTTCTCGCCCTCGTGCCAAGACAATCGGCCCGGTCCCCTCGAGGGTGGCGTCCTGCCGTCCCGTCTCCTCGAGGATCTCGACTCGCGCGCGTTCCAGGGGCGGTTCCTTGCCTTCGAGGTAGCCCGAAACCCCCGCCCAGTGGCCTTGGAAGCTTCCCACCTGGGGGCTCCGTTTGAGGAGGAGGATCCGCCCCTCATGCCGAAGGAAGGAGGTGACCACGTCCCGACGCGTGACGTCCTCCAGCTCGACATACCCCTCCGTCGCGTTGACCACCGCCGTGTCCCCGGTCCGGAAGAGATCGACTTGGACCCGATCCACGGCGGGGATCTCCGACAGGATGGCGCCCGTCGCGATGACGGCTTCCGCTTGTCCGGCCACGAGACCCGCCGGGGCCCGGTCGAGGGCCTTCAGACCGTACAGGACGTAGGAACCGGCCGTGCTCCCCTTGCCCCGAGGGAAGACGAGGATCCGGTCCCGGACCCGCTCCCCCTGGAGACCGGTGGCCTCGTCCAGAATCTCCCCTGCCTCGCGATCGATCCCCCCCAAGAGGGAGAGGGGGCTCGCGGAAGCGAGCACCTGACCTCGGGCCATTCCGGATTGGATTCGACGGGCGGAAAATCTCATGCCCTCCCTCCGAGGAGTTCCTCGGGAGGACCGAGGAACACACGCTGACGGCAGAGTTTGGGCAAGTACACCGCAGCCTTGGCGGACGGCGTGCCCACCTCCCCCTCTTCCGGCCAGGGCATGACCTCAGGACAGGTATCCATCCACACCCGTCCGCCGCGCTTTTCGATTTGCCTCACGGCCTCCGGGACCTGGCGAGCCGTGGCTCGACTGGTGAACACCCAGACGCGAACCGTCGGTCGGAGATCCTCCATCCACCCCGCCACCTCCTGCAACTCTCGGGACGAGAGCTGAGGGGACCCAAAGGCCACGAGAGAGAAGGAGTCGGCCGTCAGCAAGTCTTCCCGCGCGTCATTCAGGTCGTCTTGCTCCACGCGTCGTGTCGGGCAGGCCTCCGCGTTCGCCGACTTCCACTCGGGCGTAAGCCCCTTCACGTGAAACATGTCGATGTCGCTGCTCGTAGCTAGGGCCGCCCCGAACGCCTTCCATTCGTCCTCCGATCCGCCCACCCCTTCGAGGAAGGGAACGCCGCTGCCCAACTCGCGCCCCAGGTGGTGGCCCAGCAAGGCGTACTCGATGCCCTTAAGGTCGGGCGGGACTTCGACCCGCACCGTCGCCTCCCGTGAGGCCGGCAAGTGGAGGCCGTAATTCGGGGTGACGCCGGTCACGGCCGATGCGAGGGCGGCGGGTCCTCCTTCCCGGTTCGTTCGCGCGCCCAGCAGGGAGTTCGCGAACACGACGGCGGAGGACTCGGCCCAGGCCACGTGCTCCCCGAGGCTGGGACGGTTCCCGATCTGATAGGGAATGCAGCTCCATGTTTCCTCGGCCCCCATGCGTCGATACGCCTCTGCGATGGCCGCCTGGTGCGACGCAAACTCGGGGGACACCCCCATCGCCTCCCAGGCCTCGACGTCCATGCCGAGGGGATTGACCGTGGTCCGAACCCGGACCCGGGCGGTGGCGGAGAAGTCCTCGAGAAAGCGGCGCCCGGCTTCGCCCACGATGGCGTAGCTGGCACCGGACACGTGGGCCGAGGTGACCGGAATCAGACGATCCGCTTCGTAGATGGTCCCCAGGGCCACGAGGAGCTCCATGGCCTTCCGCTCGGCGGGTGTTCCGTCCTCGCGGAGGGACTCCTGCTCCGGGGACAAGTCCGTGGCCTATGCCTCCTCCAAGTAGGCCCGGGCCACCACGAAGGCCCGGTCCCTGCGGGCCGGGTAGGCCGCCACCTTCCCTTTCACCGACACGATGTCGTCATGGCGGACCAGCCTTATCCGCCCGCCGTAGGCCTCTTGTTTGTCGAACCGAAGGAAGAGCAGGCCGCGGGCGTCCAGCCGATTCTCCAGCTCGGCCAGGATGGAAGGGATCTGTCCTTGCGATCGCACGCGGTCCCAGAAGGCGCGGATGTCAGGGAGCCGATGGAGGCTGGCCTTGAGAACCGTAATGGCGTTGCCATGGTGCCCCTCCGTCCTTTTGACCGAGGGGTCTTCCCCTCCGCTCAGGAAGGCCAGCGCCTCCCGCACGCGGTCCTCCACCTCCGTGGCGTGGACATGGACCCGAAAGTCCAGTCGGCGGAACGCGTCTGTCACGGAAAGACCCGCTCCAGAATGGTTACAGCCTGGGCTTGGAACTTGGCGAGGTCACCCTCGTTGACCACGACTTCGTCGGCGAGGGCGATGACCCCTCCGAGACCCCAACGCAACTCCCGGCGATCCCGCGTGCGGAACGCGTCCTCTGAAGAGATGTCATCCGGACGGGCCCGCTCGGCAATCCGCCGGTAACGGGTGGCCTGGGAGGCGTGGACCGCGACGATTACCAGGTCGACAAATCGCGCGGCGAAGGCATCCAGCTCTTCGAGGCTCCGGAGCCCGTCGATGACCACGCGGTTCGTGCGGATTCGTTCCAGGGTTCGGCGGGCCCAGATGTCGCTCCCATGCGCCTCTCGCTCGCGGTCGGCCATGCCCCCCACGTCGGCGTCCGTGAGGTCGATGCCGCGACGGGCGGCCTCCTCCCGGACAACATCCCCCATCCGAACCACGGAGAGGCCCTTTCTGCTCGCTTCCTCCAGAAAAACCTCCTTTCCGCTCCCGGGCATCCCCGTCACACAGAGTGCCCTTCCCCTGCCCATTTCGGCCTCGAACTTGGGCCGTTCAGATAACGTTTTCCTCCCTGGGCCAAGGCTTCCGACCCGCTAGGGAACGGCTTTCTCGATCGTCTCTCGGCACCCCCTCGAAAACGTCTAATAATCTGACTCGCTAGATTGGACCACTGGGGAGACGAACGAATGCCGCTGGACTTGTCACTGGAGGATTTGCGTTTCGGAACCGACCTGCTGAAGCGGGGCTTCGCGAAGATGCAGAAGGGCGGCGTCATCATGGACGTCACCAACGCGGACCAGGCCGCCATCGCCGAGGAGGCGGGGGCCGTGGCCGTGATGAGCCTAGAGCGCGTTCCCGCCGACATCCGCGAGGCGGGGGGCGTGGCCCGGATGTCCGACCCACGCATGGTCCGTGAGATTATCGATGCGGTCACGATCCCGGTCATGGCCAAGACCCGAATCGGCCACGTGCTGGAGGCCAGGGCGTTGGAGTCCCTCGGCGTCGACATGGTGGACGAGTCGGAGGTGCTCACACCAGCGGATCCTTACTTCCACATCGACAAGCGCGCGTTCACGATCCCGTTTGTGTGCGGAAACCGGTCCCTCGGAGAGGCCGTTCGCCGAATCTGGGAGGGGGCGGCCATGATGCGTACGAAGGGAGAGGCGGGGACGGGCAACGTCATCGAGGCCGTCCGCCACGTGCACCTCCTGAACCGCGCCGTGGCGGAGCTGAAGGCTCTCGACGAAGAGGCCCTCCGTCGCGTGGCGGCCCACTACGCCGATGGATACGCCCGCCTCCTGCGGGACGTGCGGGAGTCCCAGGGTCAAGAGAACGACGTTTCGAAGGATGACGTGGTGTTCGGCGGAAACACGACGCGCGAGATCGAGGAAGGCCTCCTCGAGGTCATCTTGGACGTGCGGGGTCGCCAGCGCCTCCCGGTGGTGAACTTCGCGGCGGGCGGACTTGCGACCCCGGCGGACGCCGCCCTCATGATGCAGATGGGATGCGACGGGGTCTTTGTGGGCTCGGGGATCTTCAAATCCAATAACCCGGCCGAGCGCGGACGGGCCATCGTGGAGGCCACGACCCACTTCGATGATCCCGAGCTCGTGGCCAAGGTCTCGGAGGACCTCGGGGAGGCCATGAAGGGTCTCGACATCAGCCAGCTTGCGGCCGAGGAGCGGATGCAGGAGCGGGGCTGGTAAGGGCCTGGACAGCCTCCCGAAGCAATCCGTGTACGCCGCGCCCCGTCAGCGCCGAGATGTGGCGCCGCATTCCCGTCCCCGGACCGAGGTCTGCCTTGTTTTCGACCTCGAGGAAGGGCGTCGTAGGGAAGGTAGAATGGAGGTCGGAAAGGAGGGCCTCTTGCTCCTCTAAGGGATAGCCGGAGGTCCCTGTGGGATCGAGCAGGAAGACGATGAGATCCGCCACGTGGCGGAGGGCGACGAGCGCCTTCCGTTCTACCGCGTTCCGTTCGCTTACCGGGCGATCCAGGAGCCCCGGGGTGTCCATGACTTGGAACCGCTGTCTCTCGGCGGTGAAGTGACCGATGGCAAGGTCCTGCGTGGTAAAGGGGTACGTGGCGACGGTCGGGCGCGCCCGGCTGAGCGCCTGCACGAGCTGGCTCTTCCCCACGTTAGGAGAACCGGCGATGACAATCGTACGGAGATCGGGATCGACGCCGGGGAGGCGCCGCAGGTTCCCGCGCACGTCGCGGAGGAAGGTGAGGGAGGAATCGATCTCTCGAAGCACAGAGGCGACGCGGCCGTGGAACGCCCTGCTGGCTCGCTCGATCTCATCCCGCGACGGGCTCGCCCGAATCGTCCTCCTCGCGTCCTGAGCCCGTCTAAGCACCTGTTCCCGCGCCCAACTGAGGGAACCCAGGTTCCGCTTTGTGTCGTCAATGCCGGCAATCACATCCAGGAGTTCACGATAGAAGAGGGGCAGGGTGTCGATGGAGGGAAAGGAGGTGTAGATCCGCTGCAAGCCGGTCCGAATCGGCTTCCCGAAGGCACCGATACTCTGCAAGGCGCGCGAGCGAGCCCGATCGAGGGCCGTCCGACCCGTCCCTTTTGCCTTTCGACTCGCCCGGAAACCACGATCCAGGAGCTCTTCGGCCGTGGGGATGGGCGGCAGCCGGAACACGCCAACCATGAGGAGCCCGAGGTAAATGAACCTCTCAAAGGGCCCGTTGGGCTTGGAATACGGCCACGGCCTTCATGAGGTCCGTCCGCGTGAGGATGCCGACGAGCCGGCCGCCCTCGGTCACGAGGAGTCGTCCGATCGTACGGTCGGTCATTAGCTTCACCGCATCGAGGGCCTCCCCATCTGGCTCGATCGTGACGATCTTTTTGCTCGAGATGTCCCCCACTCGTACGCGATCTCGGCGGTCCTGCGGTACAGCGACGGCATCCTGGAAGGTCACTATTCCCTGGAGTCCCCCGTTCACCACGGGGTACCCCATGTGCCTCTTTACGGCGATCCGTTCCATAAGTTCCGCCACGGTGGAATCGGAGCTTACCGTGTCCACCTCTTTGGTCATGACTTGGTCTACACGGATGCCTTCGAGGGCCAACGTGAGTCGGGTCAGTCGCTCCTCCCCCCCGGCTCCCATGTAAATGAAGACGGCGATGAGAATAAGGATGAACTGGAAGAAGAGGATTCCGACGACGGCGAAGAGGACCGCGAAGATCTTCCCCACGGTCGCCGCCGTCTGTGTAGCGGAGAGGTAGCTCCGGTTTCGCGCGAGGGTCGCCCGAAGAACGCGCCCACCGTCCATGGGAAAAGCTGGGATCAGGTTGAAGGCCCCGAGGAGGAGATTGGAGAAGACGGTGATGGAGAGGAAGACAGCGAGGATCTCGAGGGTGGTGGAAAGGGTACGAAAGGAATCGAGAATGAGAAGTCCGACGAAGCCTACGCCCGCGATGAGAAAGTTAGTGGCTGGCCCGGCGAGGGCCATGTTTCGCTCGGCCGCCGGCTGCTTCGGAATCTCCTCAATCTCCGAGACGCCTCCAAAGATGACTAGCGTGATGGACCGAATCTTCGCGCCGTACCGGATGGCCACGTAGGAGTGGAGGAGTTCGTGGAGGAGGATGCTGGCGAAGAAAAAGATGGCAGCCAGGCTTCCCAAGGTCCAGCGTACCGCGTTGGCCACCTGAGGGGTAAGGAAGGTGAGGTCCACCCCCCCGAAGCCCGTGTTGAACCCGAAAATGGTGATGCTCTGAAAGGCGAAAATCCAGGCAAAGAGGGGGAGGAGAATGAGAAATGTGAGGTGGATTTTGATGGGGATTCCAAGGAGTGTGGCGATGCGGAATGACCATCGCATCGCAAGGGGAGTACGACTCGCTCCTTTAACGCTTTCCTTTTGACAAGAGGGTTCGGGACCCCATCCCGGGTCTCCCTGCGCCCTAGAGCAAGAGGTTGAACCCCAGGCCCACCAGGATGATGAG
>JAZFPV010000170.1:0-2502 GCA_036444795.1 Thermoplasmata archaeon | reverse complement strand
CAGAAACTGACAGCCATAATCGTGTTACCCGCACGGTCTGCTAGCAAACGGCCACTCTGCAAGCCCATCCACCCATGAATGGCTGGCGCTACCTGGTCCTTGAAAATAGCAATTACTTCGTCCATCTTGCCCGGCTGGATGTTGACCCTTAGTACTTGAGAATACAATGGCTTGCCTCCTAATGAGTGACTCCGCGGTACGAATTCCGCGCCGCTATTTGGACCCGTCGGACTACCCACAAGAGGCCGGCAAGTCTTCGGAGGAAGGAGCCCTCGGACGAAACCGTTTCCGGGAGGCGGTCGAGTCGCGCAATAGCCGGCGGGATGAGAATAGGTAGGTTACGGCCGTCGTATTCATACCGGAGTACGTCACGCTCTGACGGACCTCAGAATTCCGTCACCCCGGTGAAGCGAAAGCGATCCAGGCGCAAAGACGGCACGGTAGTCGCGCCAAAGCCCAGCCAACTCGAGAGCCGGTGTGACGTCCAATCGCGTCCGATGAGGGACGCTCCTTCCAAGGCCTCCATGATCCCTTGGGTGAACCGAAGATTGCGGACCGGAGAGACGATCTCGCCCTTCTCCACGAGGAACGTGCCGTCCCGGGTCATACCGGTGATGATGGCCTTGGCCGGGTTGACCGGGTTGGTGTAGTGGAAGCGGGTGACGTACAGCCCCCGGTCCGTCTCCTCCACCATCTCTTCGAGGCTCGAGTCGCCGGATTGGAGGAAGGGGTTCACCGCGAGGGGACCGTACGGATTGGGGGCCGTGAGTGCGTGTCCGGTCGATTCGCGCCCCTCCCGGCCGGCCGTATAGGAATCGTAGACCACGGATTGGGCAATCCCGTCCTCTAGGAGCACCGTCCTTCGCTTGGGCACCCCCTCCGGGTCGAAGGCCATCGGAAGGCCTTCGGGCCTCGTCCCTTCGTCCCACAGGGTCACGTTCTTGCCGGTCACCTGCTCCCCCAGCTTGCCGCTCACGAAGGAGCGGCCTTCCTGGTAGGCGAGGGCATTGAAGGTGATGAAGGACAGGTACAACGCGAGGGTGGAGACGGCATGATCCTCCAGGATGACGGTGTACTCGCCGGGGTCCACCCGTTTCGGCGCGATCGACCGGACGGCCTTCTCGCCGGCTTGGCGTGCGGCCGCGACCGAGTCAAGCTGGGAAATGTCCACGTGCATGTCGGTGCCCCAACCGGATCCCGTTTCGCCATCCGCCTCATGAATCGCTGAGACGACGAGTTCGCCGAGTGTGGAGGTGGCGTGAACCCCCGTCCCGAGGGAGTTGGCCACGGCCCGCGTAAGGGTGGTGGCCTCGAGCGCACCGAACGCCTTCGCTTCACCAAATTCGCCGACCTCGGCGATGACCTCTTTCACCGTCTCAGCCCGTTCCTCGGGGCTCGAATCCCGCGTCCGCGTGGAAAAGTTGGGGACCGACGCGACGGGGCCCCCCTCGGGCAGCGATACGAAGTCCTCGAGGGGCTTCTGGGCCTTCGCGAGCTGTGTGGCCGTGGCGAGGGCCTCCTTGGCGGAGGCCAGGTCGATTCGGTTGGTGCGGGCCACTCCAATCCCTTTGCCGAATACCACCCGTAGGATCAGCGTGACGTCCTCCGACGCCACGTTCTGGTGGATCGCCGAGTTGGCGAACCGGGTGAGGGCCGTGCGGGCCCCCGAGACGACCACCTCCGTCTGGTCGGCTGAGCTGAGATCGAGGATCTCCTCCGCCAGCGAGAGCGCCTGCTCGCTCTCCGTTAGATCACCCCCACCTGCACGTCCCGGAAACGGGCCGGCGGGCTTCCGTGCCCCACCCGGGCGACCTGGCCCGGCTGTCCCTTGCCGCAGTTCGGCGTACCCCAGAGACGGTACTCCTTCTCGTTGCCGACGGCGTCGCAGCTGCGCCAGAACTCGTAGGTGATCCCCGTGTAGGTCGGCTGGCGGAGGAGGCCCCCCCGCTCCCCGTCCTTGATCTCCCACGCCGCCTCCGTGGCGAACTGGAAGTTGAGGCGGCGGTCGTCGATGGACCACGACCGATTCGTCTCCATGAAGATCCCCTCCTTCGTGTCGGCGAGGAGCTCGTCGAGGGCCCAATCCCCCGGCAGCAGGTTCACGTTGGTCATCCGGATGAGCGGGATGCGGCTCCATCCGTCGGCCCGCATGCCCCCGCTGCTCCCCTCACCATAGAGGGAGGCGGTCTCCCGTGACGACTGGTAGCCGACGAACACGCCGTCCTTGATGAGGTCCACCCGCTGGGCCTGGACCCCCTCATCGTCGTAGGCGAAGGTCCCGAGTCCCCCTTCGGCGGTGGCATCGGCCACGATGTTCACGGTCTCGGAGCCGTATCGGAAGTCCCCTCGTTTGTCGGGAGTCAGGAAGCTCGTTCCCGCATACGCGGCCTCCATGCCCAGAGCGCGATCCAGTTCCGTGGGATGTCCGCACGACTCGTGGACCTGGAGGGCGAGTTGATCGGAAGAGAGGACGAGGTCGCTCTTTCCGGAAGGACAGCTCGG
>JAZFPV010000169.1:0-2398 GCA_036444795.1 Thermoplasmata archaeon | reverse complement strand
GGCTTGATGGCGGCCGGATACTCGATGACGAAGAACAGGTCGTGGCCGTCCCGCGCCATGGCCTTGCCCAAGGCCTTCTCGGCCTCCGTGTCTAGGTCCTTCCCGTCCGGAACCCGAACCCCCTCCTGGGCCAGGATCTCCCTCGCGCTTTGGTAGGTGACACGGGGGATCGGAATCTTGGGAACGGCCAGGTCGACGCCAAGGAGTTCCAATTCGGTCTTCGCCTGGTCGAGGAGGGACGCCAAGGTGTGGGCCACGGCCCCCTCCAAGACCCGGAGGACCTCTTCCTGGGACCGAATGAAGGCCATCTCCGCATCGAAGGAGAGGAACTCCGCGATGTGTCGCACCGTGTCGGACAGCTCGGCCCGAAACGCCGGCGCGATCTCGTAGACGCGGTCGAGGCCCGTGGCCATGAGGATCTGCTTGTATAGCTGGGGGCTCTGGGCAAGGTAGGCGGTTTTCTCGAAGTAGTCGACCCGGAACAGAGTGGCCCCGCCCTCGGCTCCCGCGCTGATGACCTTCGGGGTGTGCGTTTCCACGAACCCTTCGGAAGCCATGTACTCCCGCAAGGCCGCGCCCACGTGGGACTTGATCTGGAAGACGGCCCGGACCTCCTCTTTTCGGAGGTCGAGGAATCGGTTGTCCAGACGCGTGTCCATCTCCGCCCCGACTCGGTCCACAACGCCCAGGGGCAGGGGCTTGGCCGCCTCGCTGAGGACCTCGTAGGCCGAGGGGAGGATTTCAAAACCGTGTCGTACCTTCTCGTTGGCCTGGACCGTCCCACGCACGGCGACCACGCTCTCCCGGCTGACACCGGTGAGGGCCCGCACTTCCGCCGGCTGGTCCGACTTCACGGTGACCTGCAGCGTCCCTTCGCGCTGTCGTAGGATGAGAAAGGCGATGCCGCCCAGGTCCCGCACGTCCTCGAGCCAGCCTGCGACCGCCACCTCCCCTCCGTAATCACCCTCCCCGATTTCTGTGAGGCGTCGGAAAGGAGGCCAATCCTCCAGCATAGGACCGGGGCTTTCAACCGGGAGCGCTATAAAAGCGATGCGTCACTGTCGCAAGGACCGAAGGAACGCGTCCTCCGGGCTCTCCGTGTCCACTTCCATATCCGAGGACTTGTAGGGCACGAACTCGACGTGGGGGTAGGCCACCGCGACTCGGGAGTCCGAGACGAAACTCTCCAAGACGTGCTTCACGATTTCTGTGTGGTAATACCGACGGCGATACGAGGGGCAGAAGTAGACGAGATGCATATCCACGGAGGACTGCCCTAGGGTCCACGTCACGGTGGGCTCCTCGACCATGTAGGTGGCCAGATCGGCGAACTCGTACTTGCTCCGGACCACCCCGCGGTTGTTGCGCATCAAGTCCCCGACGACGGTCTCCGCGGCGTCTCGAATGTACCGCTCCGCCACCTTGTGGTCGCTCTCGTAGGTCACGGAAAAGCTGATCTCATCCCAAATGAACTCGGTGTCCCGCGTGTAGTTGTACACGCTCTGCTCGAGGACCATGCTGTTGGGAAGGGCCACATAACGGCCCGTGAAGGTGTCGCCCGCCATCCATCCGCCGAACTCCCGCATGACGGTCTTCATGAGGGTGATCTGGGTGACGTACCCTTTGACCTGGTTCATCTCGATGCGGTCCCCGAGCTTGTAGAGACGCCTCGTCACGAGGACGCCCCACCCCAGAAGGTTCAGGATGGGCTTCTGGAGGACGATAATCACCGCGGCGAACACGACCCCTACGCCCAGGGCGTCGATCGCGCCGATCCCGACGAACACAAACAGGATGCCCAGGAGCACTCCGGCCCAGATGAGGTAGCTGACCAGCTGAAAGATGGAGTAGATATCCGCCTCGTGGGCTACGCGGTCGGCGAACGCCATCCGGAAGAGGGGTTTCAGGAGATCCAGCGCGAGCTTTGTCGCCAGGATGATGAGGCCAATGACAATGAACTGCTGGTAGGGGCCGAGAGGCAGGATGGGAAGGGGGATGGGGAAGGCGAATAGACCCATGGTCACGATGACGGCAAGGGCGGCGGCGAAGGCCGCAATGGTGAGAACGGAACGAAGTCTGGACTGGCCCGCCATCGGAAAAAACAGGGCGACGACGTTCTCTTATACGTTCCCTCGAAGTTATCAGAGGGGAGAAAGGGGCGGGAGAAGCAGGGTTAGATGAAGTCCTCGAAGTCCTTGACGAGCTCCGGGTGCTTCGCTTTGACGGCCTCGAGGATTGCCAGGACGGAGAGCCGTTCCACCCCGGCGTCCGCCAGGCTGTCGACGATCTTGTCCAACGTCGCGTCGTCGAGCCGCGCCAACTTCTCCTTCGCCATCCAGTTTCGGTAGAGGGTGTTCTCCATCTTTGCCCTCCATCCGGTCTCGTACTTCATCAACTG
>JAZFPV010000168.1:0-2504 GCA_036444795.1 Thermoplasmata archaeon | reverse complement strand
CCTCCACCGCGTCTCGATGGAGCTTCTCCGGCGTCTCCCACTGACCCGAGTAGACACGATCTGCGAGGACCTGGATTAAATCGGAGGTCATCTTGGTCTCGGAGAAGGTTCCGAGGAGGGTCCGTTCCTGGGGAGGGAGCCGCTCCGGCAGGTCCCGCTCGAAGACCCCCCGCCTCGATCGTTTGTATCCTGCATCGCGGAGGTAATCCCAGTAGACTCGGAACGGCGAGGGCCGAATCTTCCGGTTGGTGGCCACCGCGTAGTAGCTGGTGCGTGTGACCCGGCCAACCTCCGCCAGCGCCGCCCGCCAATCGGGAAGGAGGTGAAGAACGTGGATGGAGAGGGCGGCGTCGAGGGACTGGTCGTGGAAGGGGAGGTGCAAGGCATCCGCGAAGAACACCTCCCGCAGTCCCTTCTCTCGACCCCGAGCGACCATGCGCGCCGAGATGTCCACTCCGATGAGGGGGATGCCTGCACGCTGGAGAGGGATCGCAAAGCGTCCTGTTCCCACCCCGACCTCGAGGACCCGTTCATAGGAAGAGAGGGCCCTGACGAGCGGTCCCATGACGGCCTCCATTTGAGAGGAAGGGAGGGTCCGGGTCTCGTCGTAGCGGTGGGCGATCCGGTCGAAGTTGATCCGCGGCACGTCTTCCCCTTCTCCCCCACATCCCACGGGCTCTTGAGGTTGTTCTAGAGGCGGCCGGAGTAGTTTCAGCCTACTCCCTGAAATACCCTTATATCGGCCCCAACCCTCTTCGGAGGGGCGGTAGTTGACATGGCCACAACGACAACGACTGTTGAAGAGCTGCCGGGGGTTGGACCGGCCACTGCCGATAAACTGAAGGAGGCCGGCTTCAACGACCTGATGGCGCTGGCGGTCGCGTCCCCCCATAGCTTGGCCGACGTCGCTGAGATTGGCAACGCCGCTGCACAGAAGATCGTCCTCGCGGCCCGAGAGGCCGTGGACATCGGCGGTTTCGAGACAGGGGACGTCCTCCTCGAACGTCGGAAGTCCGTCAACAAGGTCACGACCGGGTCGAAGGGTTTGGATTCCTTGTTGGGGGGCGGCGTCGAGACCCAGGCCATCACGGAAGTTTTCGGGGCGTATGGCAGTGGAAAGACACAACTGGGCCACCAGCTGGCCGTCAACGCCACGCTGCCGGTGGACGAAGGAGGGCTGGGCGGGGAGACGGTCTGGATCGATACCGAATCGACCTTCCGGCCGGAACGGATCGTGCAGATGTCCCTGGATCAGGATCTGGACCCCGAAGCGATCCTCCAGAAGATTCACGTGGCTCGGGCCTTCAACTCCCACCACCAGATGCTCCTTGTCGAGAAGGCCAACGAACTGGCCCAGACGGACCCGATCCAACTCTTCGTCGTGGATTCCATGACCTCCCACTTCCGAGCCGAGTACGTGGGCCGGGGCGTCTTGGCGGAACGGCAGCAGCTGCTGAACCGCCACATCCACGACCTCATGCGGTTCGGCGACGTCAACAACGCCGCCATTTTTGTGACCAATCAGGTCATGGCCAAGCCGGACGCCTTCTTTGGGGACCCCACCCGCCCTATCGGGGGGCACGTCGTCGCCCATGCCAGCACCTTCCGCATCTACCTGCGGAAGAGCAAGGGGGAACGACGGATCGCCCGCCTCATCGATTCCCCCAACTTGCCGGAGGCGGAGGCGATCTTTACCATTACCGAGCCTGGCATTCGCGATTAGTCTCTCCGTGAGGGGATCCCGCGGTGGAGATTCACAGAATTGTCGACCCGTCCTTCGACGTGAACGTCTATCTCGTCCGCGGACAGAAGGAGGCCCTCCTGGTGGATGCTGGCACGGGCCGTCAGTCGGATCTCGTGGCGGGGGAAATTGAGGCCCACCTGGAGGGCAGGCCGCTCCGGCAACTCATCTTAACCCACCGACACTTTGACCACGTGGGGGGTACGAATGATCTCGTCGCGCGCTATGGCGTCACCCCCCGTGTCTCCGTGGACGACGCCCCGCCGCTGGTCGAGGGGGATGCGGGCAGCACGGGAGCCGGGTTCTTCGGATCGGTCCTTGGCCCCATCGCGGTCGAGGTCATCGAAGAAGGCGATCGGATCGACTTGGGGGGAGGCAGTTTGGAGGTGCTCTCCACGCCAGGGCATACGGTGGGCAGTATCTGCCTCCACGGAAACGACGGGTCGCTCTTCACCGGGGACACCGTGTTCCCATACGGAGGCGTGGGGCGATGGGACTTCGAAACGGGAAACTTTGACCAGCTACTCGCCTCCATTAAGCGATTAAACGACCTGGGAGTGCGCGATCTCTACCCCGGTCACGGGACCCCAGTCCAGGGCGAGGCGTCGGAGCATCTGGCCTGGGCCCTCGCGACGCTGGAGGGGCACGGGGGATGACGCCGGACGCTCCTCGGGTCGTAAAAGCACACCGAGTGGGCGACCGCTGGGTCCTCCACCCGGAGGAGTTGATGGAGGCCGTCGACCTACTGAAGGGAGGGGGTCTT